>JAQBPS010000074.1 GCA_028287415.1 Bacillota bacterium
GCGCCCGCCTGAGCAGCCTCTACCGGGTGCTTTCGGGCGGCTCACTTCAGGTGACCGGCGGCACTTACGACATGGCGATTCAGGGCGATGGCTTCTTTCGTGTCCAGCAGGAGAACGGCACCGTGGCCTACACCCGGGACGGTGCGTTCCACCTGGATGCGCAGGGTCGCCTGGCATCAGCCGGGGGTGGCCTGCTCCTCGGCGACAACGGCCCCATCACCATTCCGGCGGAGGCCGGAAATGTCCAGGTGACGGGTGACGGCAACATCACCTATACGGATGCCAAGGGCCAGTCGGTCACGGCCGCGCACCTGTCGCTCGCCACCTTCGCCAACCCGACCGGGCTCGCAACCATTGGTGAGAACCTGCTGACCGAGCAGCCCGCCAGCGGACAGCCCCGGCTGGTCGCCCCCGGCACGGGCGGCATGGGGCGCCTCGCACAGGGCACGCTGGAGACGTCCAACGTGGACCCCGCGGAAGAGATGATTAATATGATGCAGGCCCAGCGGGCCTATCAGCTGAACTCCAAGGTGATCCAGAGCGCCGACGAGATGATGTCGCTGGCCAACAACCTGCGGAGGGGGTAGTGAACCATGATCGCCGGCGTTAACGGTGCATCGGGGCCGCGCAAGCCCGCCACCGCCCCACCGCAGCAGGACCGCCTGAAGGAAGCCACGCAGGAGTTTGAGGCGTTCTTCGTGGAAACGCTGCTGCGGCAGGCCCGGGAGGGCGCCCGTTCGCTCAGCGGAGAGCAGCCGGGCTTTGCCCGCCAGACCCAGGAGGGCTGGCAGGATACGCAGATGGCCCGGTCGGTCGCCCAAAGCGGCGGGCTGGGTATCGGGGAGATGCTCTACCGACAGCTTATATCGAAGTGAAAGGGGTGCTGAGCGCAGCCCCCCTTTCACCTTTCGACGGCGCAACAAACGCCCCGACCGCTAAACTCGCAGTGTCGGGGCATTTGTTCCTTGCCCCGCCTTTAGTAATCCTCGTCAGCCCCGTGAGGTCTTGGCCCTCACGGGGCTTCTGCCATTGGGAGCGCACCCAAGGCCATTTCCGCCTTGGAAAGGGATATCGGCACTGGAAGCGGAATACTAGCGGGCATAGTGCGACATGATTAGCACGGAGGGACAATATGCTCAACGCCAAAGAGATTATGGAGATTATTCCCCATCGGCAGCCCATGCTGATGGTCGACCAGGTGATCGAGCTGGAACCCGGCAAGCGCGCCGTGGGCATCAAGAACGTGTCCGCGAACGAGCCCGTCTTCCAGGGCCACTACCCCGGCAACCCGATTTTCCCCGGGGTGCTAATTGTTGAGGCCATGGCCCAGGTGGGCGGCGTGGCGCTCATGTCGCAGCCGGAGTTCGCCGGGAAGGTGCCCCTGTTCGCGGGCATTGACGACTGCAAGTTCAAGCGCCCCGTGCTGCCCGGCGATCAGCTGCGGCTGGAGGTGGAGCTCCTCAAGGTGATGCGCGGCGTGGGCATCGGCAGCGGCAAGGCCTACGTGGGCGATGAGCTGAGGGCCGAAGCCACCATCAAGTTTGCCATTGTTGACCCCAGCGCGATGAAGTAACATATTGTAAAGCTAGGCGCGCTTGACAGCGTGTAGCGCCGGTGTTACCATACCTACAGCTTAATACTCTTATCCAGAGAAGCAGAGGGACTGGCCCGATGACGCTTCGGCAACCGCCCCACCCAACGGGGCACGGTGCCAACTCCAGCCGGCAGCACCAGCCGGGCGATAAGACAGAAGAGACGCCGTACCCCTCTTCGTCCTGAAGAGGGTTTTTTCATGTCCGGGCGTCGCAGAATATTAGCAGACCCGAAGGAGGCAGGACAGAATGACTGATCGCCGTGACCGCTATGTCTTTACGTCGGAGTCGGTGACCGAGGGCCATCCTGATAAGATGGCTGACCAGATTTCTGACGCCGTGCTCGATGCGATTCTGGCCGTGGACCCCGCCGGGCGCGTCGCGTGCGAAACGCTGCTCACTACCGGCATGGTGGTGGTAGCCGGCGAGATCACGACCTCTGCTTATGTCGATATTCCGAACCTGGTGCGTGAGGTTGTCCGTGACATCGGCTATACCCGTGCCAAGTATGGTTTCGACAGCGCCACCTGTGGTGTCATCACCGCGATCGACCCGCAGAGCCCGGATATTGCCCACGGTGTTGACGTCGCTCTGGAGGCCCGTGGCACGATCAGCGAGAAGGACCTCGAGCTCGGCGCCGGCGACCAGGGCATGATGTTCGGCTTCGCCTGCAACGAGACCCCCGAGCTGATGCCCATGCCGATCGCCCTTGCGCACCGGCTGGCCCGCCGCCTGTCGGAGGTTCGCAAGAACAATACCCTGAACTACCTGCGCCCGGACGGCAAGACGCAGGTCACCATCGAGTACGAGGACGGCAAGCCCCTCCGCGTGGCTGCCATCGTCGTCTCCACGCAGCACGACCCGGACGTGACGCAGGAGCAGATTCGCAAGGATATCATCGAGCACGTGGTGCACGAGGTGGTTGACCGCAAGCTCCTGGACGACGACACCAAGTTCTTCGTCAACCCCAGCGGCCGCTTTGTGATTGGCGGGCCGCAGGGCGACACGGGCCTGACCGGCCGCAAGATCATCGTGGACACCTACGGCGGCTACGCCCGGCATGGCGGCGGCGCCTTCTCGGGCAAGGATCCGACAAAGGTGGACCGCTCCGGCGCCTACGCCGCCCGCTGGGTGGCCAAGAACGTGGTGGCGGCTGGCCTTGCGAGCCGCTGCGAGGTCCAGCTCGCTTACGCCATCGGCGTTGCCCAGCCGATCTCCGTGCTGGTCACCACCTTTGGCACCGGCGTGATCTCTGAGGCGAAGATTTCTGATCTGGTCTCGAAGAACTTCGACTTGCGCCCGGCTGCAATTATTCGCGACCTGAACCTGCGCCGGCCGATCTACCGGCAGACCGCTGCTTACGGCCACTTCGGTCGTATCGACCTGAACGTGCCGTGGGAGAGCACGGACCGCGCCGCCGAACTGCGGCGCCAGGCCGGCCTCGCCGGGGCCTAGGCTCTCGCATCGAACACACCCGCCACCGCACGTCGGTGGCGGGTTTTCACGTCCTGGGGCGGGGCACATAAAATGGGAGCGTAGTTGCCACATTTGATAGGGGGCGACGCCATGCACTCGCTCGGCGAGTTCCCCGGGGTCTGGTTGCTGCTGGCACTCGCCTTGTACGGGCTGGCCGGCGCCATGGCGCAGGGGTACCGCCTCGTCCGGTGGGGGATCCGGCCGCATGCCCGCGATGGGATCAGCCTGCTGGTCCTGGTTCAGAATCAGGAACAGCAGATTGAGGGGTTTGTCCGCTCACTTATCGCCCACGTGCGCGGGCGGTCGACATTGTCAGTTCACGGTGAACTGTTGCTGGTGGATCTGGCTTCGGTGGATGAGACGCCATTGATCCTGGAGCGGCTGGTGCGTCAGGATCCGCATTTGCGCCTTGTCCGTCTCCCCGACGGCGCCCCGCCGCCGGTGCTGGAGTCGGCACTCTTCCTGTGCAGCGGTCGCGTTGCCCTCATGCTCGATTTGCGGGGGAAGGTTGATGCCGCCCATGTGTTACATATCTTCAGCAAAATTTGGTAAAAACAGGTAAAAATGAACCGATAGGCGAAGTCCTCTGAGAAGGGGGCTTCGCCTTTGCTGCGCATGGTTCTACAGGGGCTGATGGACCTGCTCTGGCCACCCCGCACCGAGTGTCTGCTATGCGGCGCCATGCTTGCGGAAGAGCCGCTGCCTGTCCCCGTCTGCGAGGGGTGCTGGGAAGGCATGCACTTTCCGCCGGCACTCCGCTGCTGCTTCAACTGTGCCCGCCCCCTGTCGGGCGGCGGTACTCTCTGCCGCATCTGCGCGGCGGGGTCGCCCTTCGGCTATGTGTATGCGCTGGGGCTCCATGAGGGAGCGCTGCGCGAGGCGATCCACCACCTGAAGTTCGGCGACCGGGAAGAGCTGGCCCCGCCCCTGGGGCGCAGGCTGGCGGCGCTGATCTCCACACGGCCTGACTGCCTGGTACCCGTTCCCCTGCATCGCTCCCGGCTGGTCGAGCGCGGCTATAACCAGGCGACCCTCATTGCGCAGGCAATTGCTGCCGAACTATCTATACCAGTCGTGGATACAGCCATGAAGCGTCTGCGCCGCACCGGCCACCAGGCCAAGCTCGACCGGGCAGCGCGCATGAAAAACCTCCAGCATGCCTTCGGCGTCAGTCAGACCCCGGCGCCCTGGGCGGGGAAGTCGGTCCTCCTGGTGGATGACGTGCTCACCACCGGTGCAACGGCGGCTGCAGTCGCAAACGTGCTGCGGCAGACGGGCGCCCGCACCGTAGACATGGCGGTTCTGGCGGTGTCAGCCACAACGGTCAGAGGAATCCTTAAAATCACCATTAACGATTGACTGCAAAGGCTCGATACTAAAAGTGAGCGGACCACAGGGGTGCAGGTGGCTCACTCAAGGGGGAGATTGTATGAAGATCAATGGCGTCTCCGGCCCGATCGGTAGCTATCAGCAGAGCGGTGCCCGCAGGGCGGCCAAGGAGCAGGAAGTCACCCGGCCTGCCAAGAGTGACGGCGTTGAGCTGTCACGCGAAGCGCAGGAAGTCCGTGCTCTCAAAGAAAAGATCAGCCAGGCGCCCGATTCCCGCGCAGAGCAGATCGCCGAACTGAAGCGCCAGGTCGCAGCCGGTACCTACCGGGTTGACGGGCGTGACGTTGCGACGAAGATGCTCAGGGCCCGGGTCTTCGATCAGCTAGCGTAACGATAACAACTTTGCGGGAGACGGCGCGGCCCGTAGGACCCGCCGTCTTTCTCATTCCTTTTTATAGCGTCACGGACAGGACAAGGGGGAGCGCGCATGGACCCACAGAGGCTGAATCAGCTGCTGGCGATTATGGAGGAGCAGACCAAGATCATGGGAGACCTCACCGCCCTCAGCAAGAAGAAGGCTCAGGTGCTGGTCGACGCAAACCTGGATGAGCTTGACATCCTCCTGCGCGGCGAGCAAGCGCTCGTGTGGCAGCTGGGGCGCCTGGAAGAACGGCGGTTCCAGCAGCAGGCAGCGGTCGCCGCTGACATCGGGATCCATCCCAGCCAGGTCACCCTGGAACGGTTGCTGACGGACGTGCCCGAGGGCTACGGCAACCGCTGCGACGAGGTGGCCAGGCAATACGGTGAGACCGCCAAAGAGCTCACGCAGGTAAATCAACTAAACACCGAACTGATCCAGCAAGCGATGGCTTACGTCGACTTCTCCCTGCAACTGCTCGGTGGACGGGGGCCGGCCGCCGGCCAGGTCTACTCGCCCCGCGGGCAGCAGGGACAGGCAGACGGCAAGCTGCGGCGGCTGGACAACCGGGTATAGGAGGTAGCGCCGATGTCCACGTTCAGAAGTCTGCAAACGGTCCGCACAGGGCTCGACGCTGCCCGCAGGGCCATGGATATTGTCGGGCGCAATGTGGCGAATGCCAACACTGCCGGGTACTCCCGCCAGCTGGTCTCGTTCCAGGCGGCGGAGCCCTCCCAGGTGATTCTGTCAGCCGGGCGCGGCATCAGCGAGGTCAACGTGCTGCGTTACCGCGATGAATTCGTGGATCGCCAGTTCCGTTCCCGCTCGAGCCTTCAGGGCTATCAGGAGACCCGCAGCCAGCAGCTGTCCCAGGCGGAACAGATCCTCGGCAACTTGTCGGACACGGGCCTGCGCACCGCCATGGACCAGTTCTTCAACGCGTGGCAAACGCTTGCGACGAACCCAAGTCAGCCGTTCGCCCGCAGTCAGGTGGTCAGCACCGCAGAGCAGTTCCTCAGCCAAGCGGACGGTTCGTTCCAGGAACTGAAGGCGATGCGCACCGATCTGGATACCGCCCTTCAGACCAAGGCTGCCGACATCAACAGCGCAGCCGGGCAGGTGGCCGACCTGAACCAGGCGATCTCCCTCGGAAACCTGACACAGCAGGAGACCAACGACCTCCAGGACCGGCGCGACCTGCTGCTGGACAGCCTTGCGAAGCTGGCCGGGGTGACTTCGGCCAAGCAGAGCGACGGCAGCGTCAGCGTTTACCTGGGCTCGCTACCGCTGGTGGAGAAGAACAGCGCCCACCCGATTAGCTGGAAGTCGGGCGTCGAGGCGGATCTGGACAAGGATCCTGCGCTTACGAGCACCCAGCAGTCGGTGACCACGTACACGTGGAACGGCACGACTACGCCCGCCGTCTTTCCGGGCGGTGAGATGAAGGCCCTGATGGAATTGCGGGACCAGGGGATCCCCGACTACATGAAGACCCTGGACACGCTGGTGCGGACAGTCGCGACGCAAGTGAACAACGTCCATAATGGCGGTGACCCTACCGTCCCTGATATCTTTACGATCAAAACCAATGGTGCGGGACAGCCCTTTTGGATGGGGATCGAGCTGAATGCTGTCATCCGGCAGTCTCCCGACAAGATACTGGCCGGCAACCCGCCGTCCTCCGGCGTACCTCCGGCCCCCGGGGACGGTGAGCGTGCCCGGCAGATCGGCAACCTCCGCGATGCGGCCATCCTGACCGGCGGCCCGGTCGGCACCAAGCAGGTGAACCCCGGGGAGTACCTGCGGTCATTCACCGCCCAGGTCGGCCTTCAGCTGCAGGATGCGACGCGCAGCAGCGATTCCGCTACGCTTCAAGTGACTCAGGCTGAGACCAACCGCCAGTCGGTGTCGGGCGTCTCGCTTGATGAAGAGATGTCGAAGATGGTCCAGTTCCAGCAGGCGTACAACGCATCCGCACGGATGATGACGACCATCGACGACATGCTGGACCTGATGATCAACCGGACCGGAATGGTCGGGCGCTAGGAGGTAATTGCCCATGCGGGTCACTAATCAGATGATGAGCACCGCCCTGCTGGGGAACTTGAACAACCTGCGGGCTCGCAATGCGAGCCTCACGGAGCAGATCTCCTCGGGCAACCGGATCACACTTGCTTCCGAGGATCCAGGCGCTGCAAATGATGTGATGCGCGCCCAGAACCGTCTTCAGGTGCTCACCCAGTGGGGGACCGACCTCGGGGACACGAAAGACTGGGTCCGCTCTTCGGAGTCTGCGCTGAGCGGGATCACGGATCTGCTGAACAAGGCGAAGGAGATTGCCATGGTGGGCGCCAATGGCACGCTGGAGGAGAGTGTCCGCCAGCCGCTGGCAGCGCAGATGGACGCAGTGATGACGGATCTGCTCACGGCCCTGAACGGCAAACAGGGTGACGCAGCCATGTTCGCAGGCTTCAAGACCGGTGCCGATCCCTTCGCGATCGATCAGACCACGGGGACGGTCACGTATAACGGCGACACCGGTGCGATGAAGCGGGATGTGGGGCCGGGGGTGACCCTTACAGCAAATCTGGACGGCAGCCGTTTCGGTGCGGTGACAGATCCAGCGCACCCGCTGAAGGTTGTCTGGCAGCTGGCACAGGATCTCAAGCTCACCTCAGGCTCGGCCGACGCGGTGCGCGGCAACCTGGACAACATGTCCAAGGCGCTGAGCAACGTTATCAACCTGCGCAGTGAAATTGGTGCCCGCGATCAGCGGATCGCGCAGCTCGATACCCTGCATGCGGACATGTCTGTTCAACTTCAGGATGCTTTGCAGCAGGCACAGGGCGTCGACATGCAGAAGGCTATCATGGAACTGGGCAATGCCGATACCACATATCGTGCAGCACTTCAGGTCGGTGCCAGGATCGTCCCCCCGACCCTGGTGGACTTCTTGAAGTAATCAGGAGGGGTAACCGATGGTTGGAGTGGCGGCAGACTCGCAGGCAGTGGATAAGGCTTTCGAGTTTGCTTACGGCCTCTTTGGCTTCCCGGCGGCCAAGCGGTTTGTGATTACGGAGATCCCGGGCGGTGGCGACATTTTCAAGCAGATGATCGCCCTGGATGAGGAAGGCCTGAGCTTTACCCTGGTCTATCCGTACGCCTTTTTCCCGGACTACGCCCCGGATATTCCCGATAGCGACCTGGAGGAACTGGGCGTGACCGAGGCGGACCAGGCGATTGTCATGGCGATCGCCAATGTGCCGGCGGAGTTCAAGGAGACCACCGCGAATCTGAAGGCGCCGCTGGTTTTTAACCTGAAGTCTCGGAAGGCCCGCCAGGTCATTCTTACCGATGACTACGCGACTCGTCAGCGCCTGTTCAAGGCAGAATGAGTTCCGGGAGGAGGCGCCGCCATGCTGGTCCTGACCCGACGGTTGAATGAAAGCATCTTGATCGGGGACGACATTGAGATCAAGATTGTGCAGGTCAGGGGCTCTGGCGACCAGGCCGTCATTCGCCTGGGGATCTCAGCACCCAAACAGGTGACGGTGCTGCGTAAGGAAGTTTACGATGAGGTCGTTGCGGCCAACCGGCAGTCTGTACAGGTGGAAGTCTCGATCCCGAGCGAATTGCTCAAGGCAGTGCTATCATCTGCTGACGACGCTGACCAGGCCCCTGAGGAACCTGTCAAACCTGAATAGCAGCCGATGCCGCTCCCTGCTGTGGAGTGGCATTTTTATGTAAAAGAATCACTTAACGTTTGTTCCCCAGCCTTCGATGATTTTGGTAGCTACTTGTTGATGCATCAAGTGCACTTCGTTGCGAGCGGCGCACGAGAAATTCAGCCTGAATTTGCGGCTGAGCGAGATTGAGCGAGAAAGGCGGTGCAGAACGGGGTTAATCTGGAAAACGGGGTACAAATGGCG
>JAQBPS010000085.1 GCA_028287415.1 Bacillota bacterium
CGGGCCATGCGGGCGGCCTGAATGCACATCATGCCGAGGCCGAGGGAGACACTGTGGGTATCGACCACCGTGATCTGCGCCTCGGGCAGCATCTGGGCGGCGATCCGGCCCGAGTTGACCGTCCCGGAGAGCTTCTCGGAGAGGTGGATCGAGAGGACCTCATGCCCCTCGGCGTGGAGCCGCTGGTAGACCTCCAGGAAGTCGCCGGGCGCCGGCTGCGCCGTCTTCGGGTGGTGCGGGTCCGTCTTCAGCTTCGCCCAGAAGTCGTCAATCGCCAGCTCGACGACGTCCTTGTGGGACTCCGACCCGAACTGCACCGTCAGCGGCACCATCGCGATCCGATACTCCTGCCGCAGCTCCTCGCTCAGATCCGCCGTGCTGTCAGTCACAATGCGCAAGGCCATCCGCAGAAACCCCCTTCCGCTCAGTCCGGGTTAACGGCCCTAGCGCAGCGCAACCCCGGCCCAGACGAGGCCGGCGCCGAACGACACCAGGACCAGGTTATCGCCATCCTTGATCCGCCCTTCGCTGACCGCTTCGGTCAGTGCCAGGGGGATGCTGGCCGTGGAGGTGTTGCCGTAGCGGTCGAGGTTGATGACCACCCGCTCGGGGCCGATATCCAGCCGCTTCATGGCCCCTTCAATAATGCGGATGTTCGCCTGGTGCGGCACGAGCAAGTCCAGCTGATCCTTGGTCAGCCCGGCCTTCTGAAGCACCTCGACCGTCGCCTCGTTCATCACCCGTACGGCGAACTTATAGACCTCAGGTCCGTTCATTTTGATGTAGTGGAGCTTGTCGGCAACCGTCTGTGCGGTCGCCGGGTGGCGGGAGCCGCCGCCCTCGAGGTACAGGTGGCCGGCACCCGATCCCTCGGAGCCGAGCACGGAGGAGAGAATGCCCCGGCCCTCGCTGACCGGCTGGAGGACCGCCGCACCGGCGGCGTCGCCGAACAGGACAGCGGTGGACCGGTCCTCCCAGTCCGTAATTTTGGAGAGCAGTTCGGCCCCGATCACCAGGGCGCAGTTATACATGCCGGTGGCGATTGTCTGCTGGGCCATCACCACGCCGTAGATCCAGCCGGGGCAGGCGGCGCCCAGGTCGAACGCGGCGGCGTGCGTTGCGCCGATAGCGTCCTGGACAAGGCATGCGGTCGATGGGAACGGCATGTCAGGCGTGACCGTGCCGACGATAATCAGGTCGATCTCTTCGGGCTTCACCCCGGCCATGGCCATCGCCTGGCGGGCCGCCCGGATTGCGTAGTCGGACGTGGCCTCGTGGGCCTCCGAGATCCGGCGCTCCCGGATACCCGTCCGGGTGCGGATCCATTCATCAGTCGTGTCAACCATCTTCTCCAGGTCGGCATTGGTGACGACCCGTTCAGGCACCGCCATTCCGATGCCGGTAATCCCGACAGGGCGCATCGACATCCCGGTCCCCCCTTTAACTTTCGGCGTTCGCTTCTGCTGTGGTGTAGGCTGCGATGGCGGATGCGAGTTTGTCGGTGACGCCCCCCGCTACGGCGGCCCGCATGACGCGGATGCCGCTCTTGATCGCCTTCGCATCGGAGGCGCCGTGGCACTTGACCACCGGCGCCTTGAGCCCCAGCAGCAGGGCGCCGCCATACTCGGTGTAGTCGAACTTCTTGGCCATACGCTTGAGGGCGGGCTTCGCCAGGGCGGCGCCCAGCGTGGCGATGGGGCTGGAGGTGAGCGCCTCCTTCATCGCCTTCATCAGGGCCATGCCTACACCCTCATAGGTTTTCAACAAGATATTGCCGGGGAAGCCGTCGGTCACGACGACGTCCGCCTGGCCAAAAGGCACGTCACGGCCTTCAATATTGCCCGTGAAGTTGATCGTCTTCATGGCTTTGAGGAGCGGGTAGGTCGCCTTGGTAAGGGCGTTCCCCTTCTCCTCCTCCGCGCCGTTGTTGAGCAGCGCGACGCGGGGCTTTGTGAGTCCAAGCACCTCACGGGCGTACACATCGCCCATCAGGGCAAACTGCACGAGCCACTCGGGCCGGCAGTCCGGCGTTGCACCGATATCCAGAATAAAGACGGGCTCCGCCACCGTCGGGAAGATCGTCCCGAGGGCGGGCCGCTCAATGCCCTTCATACGGCCGATGCCCAGGGTACCGACGACGACGATGCCGCCGGTCGAGCCTGCGGTCAGCAGGGCGTCGGCCTTGCCTTCCTTGACGAGGCGGGCCGCCACCGCCATCGAGGCGTCCTTCTTGGCCCGGAAGGCCTTGGTCGGCTCCTCGTGGGTGGTGATCACCTCGGATGCGTGGACGACTTCGGCACTAGCGGGCAGCCCGCCGTGTTTCGCGGCTTCAGCGCGAATGCGCTGCTCATCGCCCACGAGGATGACCGCGATGCTCCACTCACGGGCCGCCTCGATGGCGCCTTGTACTTCCGCCCCGGGCGCGTTGTCGCTGCCCATGGCGTCAATTGCGATCCGCAAACAATTCCCCTCCTGAAACCCGGGCCGGATCTACCGCAAAAACGGAGAACTTGCCCCGGAAGACCTTCTCGGTCCCGACCTTGGCCTCTACCAGCACCACGTAATGGGTGCCGCGCTGGCGGATGACCTCGCCCTTGGCGACCAATTTTTCACCGAGGGTGACCGGCCGCTTAAACTTGACATTGGCGAGGCCGGTCAGCACGACGTCGGCATCGATCAGCGCGATGGCGAGCGACTCCGCCTGAGCGAATATGTATTGGCCACGCACCACCTGGGTGCGCTCGAAGACCATTTCCGCCGTCGTCTCCAGAATGGAGATGCCCCACTCGCCCAGGGTAATGTCGATCAGTTCGCCGACGATTTCCTTGCTGCCGAGCGACTTGACGATACCATATGTGCGTTCAGCAACGGTCTTGGTGCGCTCCCGCAGCTCGGGAATGCCCATGGCGAGGCGGTCGAGACGGATGGTCTGGATGCTCACATTGAAAGCTTTGGCCAAGTCTTCATCGCTCAGGAAGGGGTTCTCGCGGATTTTCTCGCGCAGCTGAAGCTGGCGGTCCCGCTTCTTCACGCCGGATGTCATGCCGCTCACCTCGCACACACAGACCGGCGGCAGTATTTAGTAGCTGCTGCGGCGGGTCTGGTCACAGTACCACGAACGATTGTCGGTTATAAAACGTGGTTTTAGTATCTGGTAGTAAGTATACTCACTCGGGCGGTGGCGGGCAAGTGTTTTGCTGACAAAACTGTTTCCGACGACCCCGACAGGTGGGCCCCTACCCTCTCTGGGATCGCACACGCTAACACCAAATATGGGGAGATACCTGACTGTGCTTTGCTGTGAGCGAAAACAGCCGCACAATACGGCACGCTTTTCGAATCATCATGATTAGGGTTATTTGGTAAGATCATCTCGCAGCGATTGATGTTCGCTGGTGACCAATAGCTCTGTGATTTAAGTCAGGGCGCCTATGGCGTAACAAAGTGACCGCCCCGGCTAGGGCTGTCTTTGAGCTGGGGTAAGAACCTGGCCGCGGATCGCGTACCGACAGCTTGATCAGCTTCGGTGCTGGGCGGGGCGTCAGGGTGCCCCCTTTTGCCATTACGGAAACGCTTTCGCAGCCATAGAAGCAAGGCACCCCTCACCGCATCCAACAGGAACAGCATTACCTTGGAATCCAGTTCAAACGAGACCTTCAGCTTCATTTGCTCGCCACCAAATCCCCGCAACGCCACTGCGACTGGACATACGAGCACAATGCAAAGCGGCCCCCCACTACGAGGGCCGCTTTGCATTGTGCTTAGGGCATGGTCGGGGCGGGGGCCGGGGCCGGGGCCGGGGCCGGGTTCGGGGTCGGGGTCGGGGCCGGGGCCGGGGTCGGGGCCGGGGCCGGGGCCGGAGTCGGGGCCGGAGTCGGGGCTGGGGTCGGGGCCGGAGTCGGGGCCGGAGTCGGGGCTGGGGTCGTCGGCGTAGTGATCACCGTGATCGCCCCTGTGACGGGGTCGTAGTCCACATTGGCGCCGAGGGCGGCTGCGATGAAGCGCAGCGGCACAAACGTGCTCCCGTCCACCAACTCCGGCGGGACCTCTATCGTCACGGTCTGCCCGTTGATCGTTGCAGTCGCCGCACCGATCGAAATGGTCACGGTCTGGTCCCCCTTGACCATGGTCACCGTGCGTGTGCTCGGGTCCCACGAGACCTGGGCGCCCAGGGACTCCGCCAAACGACGGAACGGGACCAGGGTCCGCCCGCTCCGTGCCAGCGGGGTCACGTTCAGGCGCTGGCCGTCCACATACACGAGGTAAGCGCCCTTCTCCCCCTTGGTGCGCTCCTCGTTCGCGAGGCCGCGGGACTCGGCCTTCACCTTCGCAATCCACTGCTCACTGCCCGCCTTGCCGCTGGTCGCGTTGCCGCAGTCGAGGTGCGCCGGGTCAGCGGGCGTGCCTGGGCTCGGAGTAGCCGGGGTACCGGGAGCCGGGGTGCCAGGGGTGCCGGGGTCCGGGGTTGCCGGGGTGCCCGGCGCCGGGGTTGCCGGGGTGCCGGGGTCCGGGGTTGCCGGAGTTGCCGGGGTGCCGGGCGCCGGGGTGCCGGGGTCCGTCGGGGTCGTGATCGGGGCACAGTCGAGCTGTTGCCCGCTGTTGTGGTCACCATGATGCTGGGAATCACTACCGCAGGAGCCGGGCGTCGGGGTTGCCGGAGTGCCGGGCGCCGGGGTGGCCGGAGTGCCAGGCGCCGGGGTTGCCGGGTCCGGGGTTGCGGGGGTGCCGGGTGCCGGGGTGCCGGGCGCCGGGGTTGCCGGGGTGCCGGGCGCCGGGGTGCCGGGATCCGCTGGGGTGGCAGGCGGCACACAATCGGGCTGTTGCCCGCCGTGGTGCGCACCATCCTCATGGGAGTCCGTACCGCAGGGGCCGGGGGCGGGATCAGCGGGGGTTCCCGGGGCCGGGGTTCCCGGGGGCGTCGGGGTCGCCGGGGGCGTCGGGGTCGCCGGGGTTGCCGGAGTCCCCGTTGGGGTCGCCGGGGTCGCCGGGGTTGCCGGAGTCCCCGCTGGGGTCGTGGGCGGTGCACAGTCGGGCTGTTGCCCGCCGTGGTGGTCATTCTGGTACTTGTCGTGATGTGCAGCATCGCCGGCCGCGTGTTTCTGCCCGTTGTCATCCCCGGGCTGCTGACCGTACTGTCCACCGGGCTGCTGTTGGTACTGCTTCTCACCGCCGTGGTCGCCGCCGGACGCCCATGCCGCA
>JAQBPS010000142.1 GCA_028287415.1 Bacillota bacterium
AGTCCGAGCGGCCGTGGATGGCGGCCGTCGCCGGGTAGCCCCGGCGCATTACTGCGGCGGGGCCCCCTCAGAACACCCTCTGTGTCAACCCCTCTGCGTCAACCCCCTTCCCCAAAAATCCTTGATCATGGATGTTGTCCACAGCTTGGGAGGACGTGATTTTCCACAGTTCCGGAATCCTGCCGAAGCGTTGCTGAGCCGCTTGACGCGTGACCCCGAGGGCTACTCCCAGCTCGCCCCAGGAGTGCCCGAGTCCTCGGGCAGCGGCCACGGCGGCTGCGAGGTGCTCCTCGGCAGTCCTGAGTTGCGCAACCGCCCTCTCGACGGCTCCAAGGGCGTTCCAGTCCCGTCCATGGACGAGACTGCGGCCGACGATGCCCTTGCCCATGGTGGAGCGCCGGGTGTCGCAGCTGCGACACAGCGCCATCGGCCCGTAGGCAACCACGGCGCGATGCTCGCAGTGGGGCCGCAGGATCGGGTCATCCGCGAAGCAGCATGTGGGATGCGCGTCAACATAGTTTGACGCTTTGGCGTTCATCGCAGCACTCCGTACGGCCACCTCATGCCGCCCTGCTTGCAACATCGTCGCCCTTCGCCTGGGTGGCTGCCGCCTTGTGCTTGCTGGGGTCGTAGGCGATGCCGTCGCTCCAGCAACGGTAGATGACCCGGATCCAGGCCCGGGCCAGGATCCGAACAGCGTGGGGGTGATCGGCCCCTCTGGCTCTCGCCTGGGCATAGATGCCGGCCGCCCACTCGCTACCGTGCCGGGAGTTGTCGGCAAAGGTGTGCACGGCAGTACGGAAGCGTTTGTTGCAGGCCCATCGGAAGTGCACCGCCTTGTACTTGCCCGAGCGCTTGGTGACGGGGCTCATACCCGCCAGAGCGGCAACGGCTTCCGGAGCGTCGTAAGCTTGGCGGCAGTCGCCCCATTCGGCGAGCATCTGGGCTGCGTTGATCAGACCTGACCGTGGTAGGGAAGCGAAGATCTTTCCGTCCGGATGCTCACCCAGTCGGGTGGCCACCTCCTTGTCGAGATCCTTGATCGCAAGGTTGAGGCTGGCGATCACACCGACGTAGGCGAGCACAGCAGCCTTGCGGGCGGCCGTCTCCGCGACGGCCGTAATGCCCGCCGGGGCTCTGCGCAGGCGCTCGACGAGCTCGGCAGCTGAACGACCCCCGCTGTAGCCGTGCTTCCTGCAGAATGCCGCCATCTGCTTCTCGCCGAGCTTGGCTGCCGATGTCGGTGTGGGGTAGCGCTGCAGGAAGGCGAGCGCGATCTTGCAGGTGACGTCGCTGAACACCTCCTTGGCTCCCGGCCAGAAGGCATCCAGGGTGGCCTCCAGCTGGTTGTGGGCGGCCGTGCGCTGGGCCACCAAGTCGCCTCGTGCCCGTACCGCTGCCCGGAGTGGCCGGGTGCTGTCGGAGAAGGCCTGGAGGGGCTCCAGCAGATGAAAGCGCAACCGCAGGTACTCCGCGATCACCGCAGCGTCGCCCGGGTCGGACTTCGCCCCCGAGACCACCTCCCCCTCCCGCCAGGCCTTGATGGCATTGGGCGACACCGCCACCACCGGGTGCCCAGCCTCGAGGAGGCGGTCCACCAGCCGGCCGTCGGGGCGCTCGATCGCCACCGTCAGCTCGCCCGGCTCACCGAGCGCCCGAAGGCGGGCCACCAGCTTGTCGAATCCCTCCGCCGAATGCTCCACCATGAACGATGCGAGAGCCCTCCCTGCATCGTCATGGACGGCCACGGCATGCTCCGTGGATGCCCAGTCGATTCCTGCGAACAACACCTTTCCCGTCACCTCCTTGGTCTGCCTACTTACGGATGCCTCGGTGAAAAGAGCTCGCTTCCGGGTGGTCACTGAATGACGCTCGATGGCGTGTCCCTTTGTTGCCGGTTTGGAACTCCTCGGAAGAGTCGGGGGCGGTAGGTATTCTGAAGGCCCTTGCGGGCAAACCGAGCGTAGACCGTCCCCCGACCCTCACCGAAGCCTGGTGATCTCATCACAACAGAGATCAAACTTTCTAGTCTCTAGTTATCCACAGAAGAGTTCACACAGTTATCAACAATTGCTAAGATCTCTACTTCTCAGAGGGTAGACCAGTGACCGAGCGTGCGACTCTCACCGCACTCGGCTCAAGCAAGCCTCGAGGGCGACTTGGACGATGCTGCGGAGGTTGACCGCTGGTTTGCTGCCTGTCCGGCTTGGGGCCGGAGGCAGTGAGCGTGGACGAGCCGGTACCAGGTCCGTTCACCGTCTGGGGTCTCCGCCCGTTGCACCATGCGTTGCTTGCGCAGGCTACGGCGGGCGTCGATGAGCCACTGCTCCCACGCCTGTGGGGACTGCGGTTCCTGCTCGGCGTCGATCAGCAGCCCCCGGCACACCGGGCAGCGGTCGTCCTGGGCCTTTAGGAGCCTCAGGGTGTGGCCGTCCAGTGATGGAGGTTTGCGTTTGCGACGTCGCTCAGCCCAGTACCCGGCCAGGGCGGGGTCGTCCGGGGACGCACCGCCCCGTACCGGGGCATGGTGAACGCACCTCGTCCAGGAGAACTTGGTGAGGTAGGCGCCCGTCTCGGGGTCGCCGAACACCCACCGGTCCCTCCTGGCCCTGTTGAACCTGCCGAAGTACCGGGCGGCAACCCAGTGCCTCGATTTGTTCGGATGCGTGTGGCGTCCCCACCGCCAGGTGAGGTGCCACAGGTCGTAATCTAATCCCCTTGGATGAAGCAGACGGCCGTTGGAGATGCAAAACGGCGAGGAGGACGGATTGAGCGACATAACTCCAGACGAGGACGATCTCGCTACCGAAGAACTACTTCGGATGTGGGAGGAGGGCCAACCCGTAGAAATCGTGCGCAATGTCAGCGTGGATGATTCTCCTTGGGTAAGAGGGAAATCGTCTACGGAGAGCACGGCCAAAAGGGCGTTGCTGTCTGAAATCCAGAACTGGGGATTCTTTGGAATTGAGAGTTACTTGGTTCCTTCGACACCTAGAGAGCGGGGAGGCAATTCCGATACCGCAGCACAATTAGCGGGATGAAAGTCACAATGTTGTTGGCCGATGCAGCACAGGCAGCGGAGGGAAAGCTTTTCATCCTCGGCGGCGGCTGGTCAGTTACGGGACCTAGCCCGGTGCCCTCAGCTATGGCGATTAAAATTGAGGTGCCATGGAACGAAGCCAATCGGAAGCACAAGTGGCTCTTGTCTCTCGTTGATTCCGATGGCCAACCTGTATTAGCGCAAACGCCAACAGGTGAAGGTCCGATTGAGGTGGGAGGCGAGTTTGAGGTGGGAAGGCCACCTGGAGCGCCACTTGATTTGCCGTTAGCAATTAACTTCGGTCTTCTGCCACTACGGCCGGCCTCTCGGTTCGTCTGGCGTCTTTCCATCGATGGAGAGACCAAGGAGGATTGGCAGGTGGGATTCATGACTCGACCGTCCCCAGGATCTGAAGCGCCAGCATTGGGCGCGGGGAGAGACTCGTAGGATTCTCCAGAGTCTGACCATAGCTTCATCGATCCCTTTGGCCGAGCCCAGGACGGCGAACGCTGGCGCTGGTCGGCCCCTGGTCGGCCAGTGCGACCACGACAGACGGCTCCTCGTCTGCGGCGTTGGGTCCGGTGGGCGACTTGGTCGGCATTTCCCCA
>JAQBPS010000146.1 GCA_028287415.1 Bacillota bacterium
CTCCATGCCCCACAGCAGCGGCGACAGCACGGCACCGATCGGCCCGGAGTATGGCGAGCCGTATTCATGGCCGCCGGTCTGCCGATAGACGGGGCAAGTGTCCAAACAGGCCCCGCACCGAATGCAGGCAAGCACCTCTTCAAACTCGCCACCCAGGAGCTTGGTCCGGCCGTTATCGAGGAAAACCACGTGCATCTCCTCAGGACCGTCAAGCTCATCCACCTGCCGTGGGCCGCTCATCATATGCACATAGACGGTCAGGCGCTGCCCGGTTGCGCTACGCGGCAGGACGGCCAGCAACGGCCCCAGGTCCGCCAGGTTCGGCACCAGCTTTTCGATGCCCACCACGGCAATGTGTACCCGTGGCACACTGCTGCACATCCGACCATTGCCCTCATTGGTGACGATGGCGACGGTGCCGGTTTCCGCAACGACAAAGTTCCCACCGGTGATGCCCACATCGGCGGTGAGGAACTTCTCCCGCAGATGGCGGCGTGCGAAGGCACAGAGCGCGCTGGTCTCAGCGCTTAACTCCTCGCCGGCCACGCCCTCAAATAGCGCCTTGATCTCCTCACGGCTCTTGTGGATGGCGGGTGCGATGATATGGCTGGGCATCTCCCCGGCAATCTGGATGATATACTCGCCCAGGTCGGTCTCGACCGTCTCGATGCCCGCCTCCTCCAGGGTGTGGTTCAGGTGGATCTCTTCGGTCGCCATGCTCTTGCCCTTGACGATCCGTCTGGCCCCTGCCTCCTGGCAGATCTGGAGGATGATCTGGTTGGCTTCCGCATCGTCACCGGCAAAATGGACCTGAGTGCCGCGCCGCCTGAGGTTTTCGGTCGCCTGTACCAGGTACGTATCAAGATGCCGGAGTGCCTCCAGGCGGATCTCCCGGGCGCGCTGCCGGACATCATCGACCATCGGCAGTTCATCCAGCGCGATCGGTCGTTTCGCCCAAAAGTTCTCGGTGGCCACCCGGACTGATTCGCGGGTAAAGCCCTCGGGCAAGGGTTTCAGTACCTGGCTCATCGCGTGACACCTCCGCCCACAGCGGGCTCCATCAAGCCTGCCCCCACCGCCAGCAATTCGGCCAGATGCATCGTCCGAACCGGCCGGCCCAGGTAGCCGAGCCGACCGGCCAGCTGCATGATACAGCCGGCGTCGGAGCCGACCAGCAGGTCGACGTCGACAGGGTCCATCTGCGTGATCTTCGCATCGGCCATCGCAATGGATGTGTCGGCCATGCGCACGCTGAACGTGCCCCCAAAGCCGCAGCACAAGTCGGCACGGGGCATCTCGACATAGGTCAGTTCGCGCACATTGTTGAGCAGGGTAATGGGCGGTTCAATCACGCCCAGCTCACGGGACATATGGCAACTGCGGTGGTAGGTGGCCCGGCCCGGGAATGTGGCGCCCAGGTCGGACTTGCCCAACACGTTCACCAGGAACTCGCTGAACTCGTAGGTCCGGTCGGCGACCGCGAGGCACGTCCTGTGCTCTTCGCTGCCCTCCGTAAAGAGTTCGGGGTAGAAGACCCGGACCATACTGGCGCACGACCCCGACGGTGTAATGATGCACGGGGCATCCGCGAAGACCTTGATGAAGTTGCGCGCCATCTGGCGCGCTTCGTCATGAAAGCCACTGTTGAAGGCGGGCTGGCCGCAGCAGGTCTGGCCTCTTGGGAAGGTCACTTTGACGCCCTCCCGGTGCAGGAGCCGGACGACCGCCTCCGGTACACGCGGAAATAGCATATCCGATAGACAGGTGGCAAACAGGGCTACTTCCATGGGCGGGCTCCCTCCCCTTATTCTCCATCCTGCTTCAATTCTGACGTGGCCTTTACATTTCCTGCAGTTGAGCAACGTTTGCGGCGACGCAACAGGCAGAATGAAGCGGAGAAGGCTCCCTGCCGGGTGGCAGGGAGCCTTCTCCGTTTTCGTCATCAGCGTGATGAGCTAGGTGCCATCCGCCGGCCGGGCCTCGCCCCGGTTCACTGGCCAGAAGAGGCCCAAGGCTACCAACATGCAGGCGGCGGTGCCGGGGAAGAGTGCCCGGTTCCCGCCCAAGTCCAGCAGGATGCCAAAGAGCAGCGGTCCCACCAGCGTAGCGAGGCCACTGAAGACATAGTAGAGCCCCGTGTAGACCCCGGTCAGGCGGTCAGAGACCAGGTCTACCACCATCGGGTACGCATTGATGGTGACGAGCGCCCAGCTGACGCCCACCAGGGCCAGCATGATCCGCAGGGTGCCGAGGCTGCTCACCCGCCCCATTGCCAGCATCAGCGCTATGAGCCCCAGCAGCCCCAGCCGGATCGTCCAGCGCCGCCCGATCAGCCGGGCCAGGTAGCCCGCCGGCACCGCGGTCAGCACGACGGCGCCAGCGGTAAAGGCCAGACTGAGGGCTGCCTCCCCCCGCGACACGCCGAGTACCTGGGTGGCAAAGGTGGTGAACCAGGTCTCCACCGCCTGGTAGCCGACTGACCAGACAAAAATCGCCAGGAAGAGGCCGATCGCGCTCACGTCCCTGGAGCGCAGCAGGTCCGCCGTCACACCGGCTGCCTGCTTGAGTGACGCCCAAAAGCCCGTCCGGGCGTGGGCAGGCGCTGCTTCCATCGGCACCGTCAGCGCCCACTGGCGCTCCCGCACGAGGGTGGCGAAGATGAGGGTGACAACCAGCAGCATCCCCCCCACCAGCAGAAAGGGGTAGCTGTGGCCGGCCTGGTAGAGCTTGCCGCCATAGAAGTAGGCGATCACCGCGCCGATGCCGCCCATGAGGCTGATTATGCCATTGGCGCTGCTGCGCTGGTGGGACGGCGTGACATCGGGCATGAGGGCAACGGTGGGCGACTGGGCCACCGCCATGGCCAGATTGAGGCAAGAAGCGGTCACGATCAGCGGCAGCAGACCCCACCCGACCGCCAGCGGGATCAGTGAAATGAAGATGGCTGCCAGCGGGGCGCCGACCAGCAGGAAGGGCACACGGCGCCCCAGCCGGGTGCTGGTCGAGTCGCTCATGGCGCCGATCCAGGGCTGCACAAACTTGCCCAGCAGGTTGTCCGCACCGATAATGAAGCCGGTGACCGCCTCCAGCCGCACCAGGTCGTGATAAAACAGCGGGAGATAAGCCGTGTAGATCTGCCAGACCATCGTGATGGCCATGAACCCCGTCCCGATCAGGATCAGCCGCCCCAGGCGTTTCGCCCCTGACACCTCCGCCATGGTCCCATCCTCCCTGCGATCAAAGGTCGCCCCCCTCCTTTCGTACGCAGGCGGTGCCGTGGTCAGAAGTGACACGACGCAAGCGAGCGCGCATCAACTCACGGAATGAAGGCGTTGCCAATGCGGAGGGTTCCGTTCGCCGTAAGGTGGGCATATCCGATCTGGTCGAACAGGCGAGCCAGGTCGGGCAAGGACAGGTAGAGCCGGCCGGCCAGGTTGGTCAGGTGCATCCGCATGGCACTGCGGCCCCCGAGCACCTCGCCGGTGTCGACCATCAGGCGCAGGCCGGCGAACGAGACCGTGCGGGTGTCGCCATCCCAGGCGATGCTATCCCGGTCGGCGGGGAAGGTCCATGGGTCGGCCTTGCCCAAGAACTCGCGCAGGCCGAAATACCAGACGCCGTCTACCTGCTGGCCGGTCATGGTCCCGCCCGGCAGGCCGGCCAGGGTCCCATCGGTGCCGGCTGTCACCTCCCGGTAGCTCTCCACGACGAGCCCCGGATAGGGCCGGGCCAGCGGGTAGGGCAGCGGCCCCTGCTCCTGGTTCAGCGGCAGGTCGGCCATGCCGTCCGCATCCGTGGTGATGAGGCTGCCGGCATACTTCGCCGACAGGGTCTGATTCCGGGCCGGCTTACCGGCGCCGTCCGTGAACTGGACCCGCACCGAGTGCTGGGTCGGCTTTGCCGCCAATACCAGGTTCCCGAAAGCCCCGTGGTCTGCGCCCAACAGGTCGGAGAGCGCCGGGGTCTGGTCGGCGACATGGACCTGATAGGCGACGTAGAACACGCGCTTCATCACATCGCCCTGCGGTCCCGTCCAC
>JAQBPS010000154.1 GCA_028287415.1 Bacillota bacterium
GCGGGGTCCGGGACGGCGGCGGACTGTACCGGGGCCGTTGAGGCTGGCTGTTGCTCGGGGACCACCTTGGCACATCCGCTTGACACAAGCATCACCGCTAACAAGTCATGAGAGATCGTTTCATGCGCCGCATTGCCTCCGTTGGTTCACACCTGAAATCACGACGCCTGCCAAGGGGCTCTCACGGCCGACGGCTTGTACAGGGTCCACGCTGCAGCGTTCACTTCTGTCCTGTTATGTAGTGAGATGACGTCGTCCTTCAGATCGGGGTGAACAGTGCTCCATTTTGCCAGCCGCCGCACTGAGGAGGTGGCAAAACGGAGCACTTTTCTATTGCCAGGCGAGGCAAGAACGGTATGCAAGGTGCCATCAAAACCCTTGGCACCGTGTTATCTGGCTGTGGACAGGCCTGGGCAGTGAATCGCGGGTGTCTCGGCCGCGAACAGTGCTCAGTTTTGCCACCTCGAGCTCCAGCGTAGTGGCAAAAGGACGACCCTATTGTAGTCGGGCATTCTATTTAGTAATATTTTCCTGTAAAAATGGCGGAATGATAATGCCAAGTGGCATGGTGGTGGTTCCAGCAGCCATCCCGCTTTTGCAGAGGGTTCCCACGTTAACTCAGTGACTCTACCCATACAGGGCCGAGAATATGGCAGGTGGGCATGTGCCTCCTTGTACAGACCCGGGTGATTCCCTGCCGCGTCTTCGGTATGTATCCGCCAGTTGAGCGGGCCGTTCCTTGCACCGGATGTCTATGCCATAATACGGATAGACCGGCTCCGTTTCCCGGAGGTAGATATACATGAACCGAACAGACCGCCTGCTGGCAATTTTGCTGCGCCTGCAGTCGCACGGGCATGCCTCCGCGGCGGACCTGGCCCGCCACTTCGAGGTGTCGCGCCGAACGATCTTGCGGGAGATGGGGGCGCTCAGCACCATGAGCGTGCCACTGGAGGCAGAGAGCGGCCCAGGCGGCGGCTTCCGCCTGATGCGCGGGTACTTCCTGCCGCCGCTCGTCTTTGAACAGGCCGAGGCCTGGACGCTCCTGACCGGAGTCCGCAGCCTGCTCGCACATGGCGGCGTCCCGCACCGGGCGGCGCTGGTACGGGCAGCCGACAAGATTGCCGCCCTGCTCCCTACCTCCTCTACAGTCAGGGCGGAATCTGGTATCTGCAAGGCTTTTGCCACATGCGCCAGGCCATCCGGCTCTTCCGGACAGACCGGATCCGCACAATGCATTTTCGGCGGCTCGAGGGCGACGGCGAGTGGGCGCCCTTCCTGCAACCGGATGGAGCGTTGGTGCGTGACATACCAGCCCACCAGTTCCCTTTCATAACCCGGCTGCTGTTGGGCTTCGGACCTGGCATCGTGGTTGAAGAGCCGACCGAGCTGCGAGACATGGTCCGGGACTCCGCCCGCCAGATCGCGGAGGCCAACGCTGAAAGTCGGTGACATGTCACCGTTGCGCGTTTATGATGGGGACATCAACTGTACATGAGGAGGCCGAATTCAATGTCTGAGATCATCACGCAACACTTCCGCCACCTGTGGGAGCAAGAGTTCAAGAACACGCAGTCCGTGCTGGCGGTGATTCCCGACGATCAGATGGCCTACGTTCCGTTCCCCGGGGCAATGTCCCTCCGCCGTCTGACCCTGCACATCATCGGGCTGGAGCAGCAGTTCATTCTCGGCGTGAAGAACGGGGAAATCGTAGCAGGCAGCAGCAGGCGCGATATCGCAGAACTGCAGACGGCAGCGGCCATGGCCGCCCACTACCAGGCTCAGCACGAAGCGTTCCGTCCGATCGTGGATGGGTTTGACGACGAGTTCCTGTCCCGGACCGTGGTCTTCAAGACCCCGACCGGTGAGGTCTTGCGGCAGTTGCCAGGCACGGACTTCCTCTTCACAGTGTTGCTGCACCATCTGATCCACCACCGGGGACAGCTACTTACCTACCTGCGGCTATTGGGCGTGAAGATTCCCGGGCTGTACGGCCCGACGCGGGAGAACACGCCTGGCGCAGCAGACTAAGACGTACAGCCGAGCAGAAAGCAGAATAAGGCGGATGCCGCCTCGGCATCCGCCTTCGCATGCGGCTCGGGCGGTCAATCCTTCCGCTGTAGCAGCACCGCAATGATGATGATCATACCCTTGACCAGCCCTTGCAGGTACGGCGAGACATTCATCAGGTTGATCATATTGTTCAGGATGCCGAGGATCAGCACGCCGAGGAAGGTACCCCAGATGCTGCCCTGGCCCCCGTTCAGGCGTGTGCCTCCAATCACCACGGCTGCGATCGAATCCAACTCGTAACTCAGCCCTGAGCTCGAGGAGGAGATTGCGTTCAGGCGTGAGGATTCGATCACGGCCGCCACACCCACCAGCGCGCTGCACAGCATGTACGCGCCGATCTTCACGCGATCCACCCGCACGGCGGACAGGAGTGTCGCCTTCTCGTTGCTGCCGATCGCATAGATGTACCGGCCGAAGCGCGTCTTTCGCAGCAGCACCCAGATCAGCAAGGTGCAGGCGACCAGCAGGTAAATGGGGTACGAAATGCCCAACCACTGGCCATTGGCGATGTTCGTGTAGCTGAGGCCGTGCCCGCTGATGCTCCCCCCGTGCGTGCGATAAAGCACGACAGAGCGGGCTGTCGCCATCATCCCAAGGGTAACGATAAACGGCGCGATCTTCCCCTTGGCGACAATCACGCCGTTGACGGCCCCAATCACCAGGGCTGCGCCGATGGTCGCCAGGACGGCCAGAGCCGGGCTCAGGGATGCGTTTAGCGTCATAAGTCCAACCGCCCCGACGAGTGCGAGCACCGAACCGACCGAGAGATCAAAGCCCCCGGACAGAATGACAACGGTCTGGCCGAGGGCGACAATCCCGATGATCGATGTCTGCCGGACAATGTTCAGCACGTTGGTGCCGCTCAGGAAGTTGTCGTTCAACACACTTGCGATGATGCAGATCAGGACAAAGGCGATCAGAACACTGTATTGATGCCAGCGATCAAGAATTCGTTGACGGGTTGACAGACTCGTTTGCATAGGCACCTCCAGCCGCCTTTCCGCCAGCAAGTCCACTGGCCAGCATGAGGATCTGCTCCTCCGACGCCTCATCCCGGGTCAACTCGGCGACGATGGCACCGCGGTGCATCACATACACCCTGTCACAGATCTTGAGAATCTCCGGCACTTCCGTCGAGAGCGCGACAATCGCTCTTCCCTGCTCCGCTAAATCGCCGATTAGCTGATAGATCTCCGCCTTCGCCCCAATGTCCACGCCCTGGGTCGGGTTGTCCAGAATCAGCACGTTGGCATCGGTCAACAGCCACTTGGCCAGGACGGCTTTCTGCTGATTGCCGCCGCTGAGACTGGTCATGGGCAGATGCGGGTGCGACGCTTTCAGATTGAGCTGCCGGCGGTATGCTTCATACTGCGATCGCTCCTGGCGCCCGTCGAGCAACCACCAGCGCTCAAACTTCCGGAGCGACGCCAGGGTCATGTTGTGCAAAACGCTCATGTCCTTGATGATGGCGTTCTCCTTGCGATCCTTGGGTACGTACCCGAGGCCAAAGGCCAGCGCGTCGCTGGGATGACGTGGCTGCCGCCTCTGTCCATCGATGTAGATGTCACCCGTGTACCCGCGCCGGTAACCGAAAATGGACTCAAACAGCTCCGTTCGGCCATCGCCCGTGAGCCCGGTAAAGCCGACCACCTCGCCGCGCCGCACCTGAAAATTGACGTCATGGAC
>JAQBPS010000201.1 GCA_028287415.1 Bacillota bacterium
GTGCTGGAGGCGGTGAAGCAGAGCGAGCATTACAAGAGCCCGGTGCCGGGCAAGCACGGCGGGCGCGGCGTTGCCGCCGGGTTCTGGTTCAACGGCGGCGGCCCCTCGTCCAGCCACATCACCTTCAACCACGACGGCACCGTCAACCTGGCGGAGGGCTCGACCGACATCGGCGGCTCCCGTGCATCAATGGCGATGATTGTGGCCGAAGAGCTGGGCATTCCTTATGCGGATGTCCGGCCGACCGTCGCGGATACGGAGTCGGTCGGCTACACCGACCCGACCGGCGGCTCCCGTACGACCTATGCGACCGGCATGGCCTGCCACACCGCCGCGCAGGAGGCGAAGCAGCAGCTCTGCCAGCGGGCGGCCAAGACGTGGGAGATCGCCGTGGAGGATGTCGCGTTCGTCGCTGGCAAGGGCGTCGTTGCCAAGAACGACTCGTCGAAAGTGCTCACCATCGTTCAGATCACCAAGGATATGAATCGGACGGGCGGCCCCATCTACGCCGTCGGCGCGGTCAACGCCCGGGGCGCTGCGCCTGCCTTCGCCGTCCACATCGCCGATGTGGCAGTCGACCCTGACACCGGCAAGACGACCATTGTAAAGTACACTGCGTTCCAGGATGTCGGCCGGGCGATCCACCCGAGCTACGTCGAGGGGCAGATCCAGGGCGGTGTCGCACAGGGCATCGGCTGGGCGCTGAACGAGGAGTACGTGTACGACGATGAGGGCCACCTGCGCAACGCCAACCTGCTGGACTACCGGGTGCCGACCGCCCTTGACCTGCCGCTGATCGAGACGGTGCTGGTCGAGGTGCCGAACCCGAACCACCCGTACGGGGTCCGGGGCGTGGGCGAGGTTTGCATCGTACCGCCGGCCGGCGCTGTGGCGAATGCGATCCAGCGGGCGACCGGGGTGCGCTTTGACACCCTGCCGCTCAGCCCGGAGCGGGTCTGCATGACGGTGCTGAAAGCAGGGGCCAAGTAGCCGATGGCGACGGTCTGGATTCCCTCGCTGATGCGGGACGTGACCGGGGGCCGCGAGTCGGTGGTGGTGCCGGGCGCCACCCTCAGGGAGGTCGTCGCCAACCTGGAGGCGGCCTTCCCCGGACTCGGGGCGCGGCTCTGCTCGCCGGAGGGGGCGATCTTGCCGTACATCGCCGTCGCCGTCGATGGGGAAGCAGCGATCGAGGGGATGCGCACCAGGATCAGTGAGGAGAGCGAGGTTCACTTCCTGCCAGCCATCTCCGGGGGTTGAGCGGGGCATAGCGACAAAGGGGAGCCGCACATGTGCGGCTCCCCTTTCCAGCTAACGACTAAGCGAAGCCCGCCCGCTTACATTCGCTTGACGAGGTCGGCAAGCTGATCGGCGGCCTGCCCCCAACCGTCGTGAAACCCCATGTCATTGTGCCTGTTGCGGCCTTCTTCGTCCTTATGCATGACCAGCGCCGTGTACTTCGTCCCCTTCCCGTGCGGTTCAAGCGTGATGACCACCGTCAAGGAGGGAATCTCGGACGATCGATTGGCTGGACGGAAGCCAGGTGCAAGGGCATCGGTCCACACGAGCTTTTCGTTCGTTACCACTTCAAGATAACAGCAGACATGGGGAAACTCCTGCCCCTCCGGTGAGCGCCTGACCGTGCGGAAGATACCCCCGGGGCGAAGATCAATCTCGCAATCCGCCGTCGTCCACGGCGCAGGAGTGAACCATTTCTTCATCTGCTCCGGGGTGGTCCACGCCGTCCAGACGAGTTCTCGCGGGACATCGACGATGCGTTCCAATACCAGGTCAAGCTTCGGGTCTGGTTGGCGAAGGATTGGACGAGTCATTCTTCTGGCCCCTTTCGGTCGCTGAGGTAGTTATCCAGTTGATCAAGGCGGCGTTCCCAGATCGCGCGTTGCCTTACCATCCATTGCTCAGCAACCTCCAGCGGCTGCGGCGCGAGCTGATAGGTTCGGACACGTCCCGTCTTGCGTGACCGGACCAATCCGCAATTCTCGAGGACATCAAGGTGTTGAGAGAATGACGGCAAAGCCATCTTGAAGGGCTGCGCCAGCTCGCTCACAGTGGCAGGGCCGCGGCTCAGCCGTTCAAGGACAGCCCGCCGTGTTGGGTCGCCCAGGGCTTGAAACACACGATTGAGTGAAGGAGATTGGTTAGCCATGTGCCTAACTATACAGCACAGCCATACTTAGGTCAAGACCTTTGTTTTGTAGGTACTGTCGAGAGCGGCTGGAAGTATCCATAGAATGTTCGATGTGTTCTGGCGGGCGGCCGCTCGGGGCCTGGCAGCCGCCGGGGGTGCCGTCCACGCCCGGCTGGCGGGGGACCTGGCCATCAACCTGCTTGTTTAAGCAAGGTCAACTTTTGACTGCCTTGTTTGCTGCAGACCAGGCAAAAGTTGATCGAACTTAAGATCGGCAAGTGGTTTCGGTCAGCGGTCCCCGGGTGGCCGAGTTCGCGCAACTTTTAACCCAAGTGTTGGACTCAGGCGGATTAAAACTTGCGCGTACTCTGTAATCACGTGGTTGACATGATCCTGCCGCTATGCATTCTCGTCAGTTGCAGGAGGGGCCTTATCGGGAGTATCAAAGCCCTGTGAGCACCCGGAGCAGCACCCGCGGCCGGAAGACCTCCGAAATGGGCCGCAGCAGGTGCAGCACCCGCAGGAAGGAGATCGCTGCCTCCCGGTCCCGGGAGCCCAGCCGGATCATGCGCCGCATATACCAGTTAATCAGGCCGGCGCCCACCGGCCGGGCCCCCTCGGCCTCCGGATAGGCCAGGTCCTCACTGGTGCCTGCCTGCCATGGCAGTTCGATCACTTTGGCGAGCCGCTGCTGGAAACGCCGGGAGAGCCCCTCCAGGCGGCCGTTCCCCTGCTCCAGCAGCGCCTGCTCCAGCGCCTCCGCGCCCATGGCCGCCGTGGTCATGCCCTGACCGTAGCGCGGGTTGAAGCTGCAGGCCGCATCACCCAAAACCATCAGCCCCTCGGGGAAGCGGGCCATCCTTTCATAGTGACGGCGCAAGCTGGAGGGGATCCGGTAGGCCATGATCGGCCCCTCCGGCTCGCAGCGGCTCAGCACCTCGTGGATATCCGGCTCCGAGAGGTCGCGGATGAACGCCATGAACCCGGCCTCATCCGTGGGGCACGCGTCGCCGAACATGGTCTGAAGGGTGACCAGCCAACGGTTCCCCTCAAGCGGCAGCATCACGCAGATGCGCGTCGACGGACGCTCCTCGAACTGGAGCCGGAGGTGCCAGTCAGGGCGGCTTGCCGGCCAGTGGAAGATGCGGGAGGCGTAGGCGACGTCCAGCTTCAGCTCGGTCACAGGCACCTCCCCATAGCCCAGCTCCTGGAGCCAGCCCGGCGTGCGGGTGCCGCGGCCGCTCGCATCCACCACGAGGTCCGCTGCCAGCAGAGTCTCAGGCAGCCCCCCCTGCACAGGCTGCACGTTGATGCCGGTCACGGCTGTCCGGCTAGCATCGGTCACCAGCCCGGTCACCCGTAATCCGGACACCAACTGGACATTGGGGAGCCGCAGCAGGTGCGTGCGCACCTGCCACTCCAGGAGGGCACGGCTCATGGAGAGCGCCATCAGGCCGCTGTCGAAGCGCCCCTTGATGACGCCGTGCTGGTACCAGCGTGAGTCCCGGGCGCTGTCGGAGTAGTCGGCTCCGGCTGCGATGAGGTCCTGGGTCAGCCCGGGAAAGAGCCGCTCCATGATCTGCTGCCCACGGATCATCAGGGCGTGGGCATGGTTCGCCTGGGGGGCGCCCTTGCGCACGACAGGCTCATTCTTCAGTTCGTCCCGCTCGATCACGGTTACCCTCTCGAAACGGTTCGCAAGGACCCGGGCCGCCAGCAAACCGGCCATGCTGCCCCCGATTACCACGGCATGGCTGCCGAGACGCTCTTCCTTCACCACGTGGATGCACCGCCTATCCAGTATCTTTCAAGGACATTAACCTGCGACGGTGGGTGAATTGGGGCTCTCCTTTGAGATTTTCTCTGTGTGCGGTTGAACCTCAGACCAGTCGTCCCCCGCTAATCAGGTGAAGATCATCAACAGCGAAAGGGTCATGCAGGTTGGAAGCACAGCAACTGGTCAGCCTCTGCCAGGCGGGCGACGAGGGCGCACTTGCAGAGCTATACCGGCTACACGCACCGGCGGCCTTCAAGACCGCCTACCTGATTACGGGGGACCGGGCCATGGCTGAGGATGTCGTTCAGGAGACGTTCATTCAGGTGATCCGCAAGATCCACACGTTGCAGCAGGCCGCAAGTCTGCGGTCGTGGATCTACAAGGTGTTGATCCGACAGGCCAGGGGTGCCGCCCGCACTGCTGCGTGGTCGCGCTGGCTCCCGTTTGACCGGCGGCCCGCGGCGGAGCCCGCCGATGCGAACGCCGCCCGACCGTTCGAACGGTTGGAGGCGCAGGAAGAGTTGCTTGCCCTCCGCGCAGCGATCAAGCAGTTGAAGTCCGACCATCGCCTGGCGGTGGTGCTCTTCTACTACACCGGGCTTTCCGAGCAGGAGATCGCGCAGGTGGCCGGCATGGCGGTCTGTGCGGTGCTGGTCGGACTGGTCGGTGTGGGGGCCCTCCGGGCGAATCATGCGCAGCAAGCGCCGGCCGGCAAGCACCAGGCAGCGGCCACCCCGCCGGCAACCCTGGACGGCAAAACGATCAAGTCTGCTGAGGGACAGACGCTCCCGCCCCTCTCGCAGTCGGTGGCGTTGCGCCCGGAATACCTGGCGAAGATCGTCACCGTGTACAACCAGGACCCAAAGCAGGTGCGGCCACGTGGTACCGCCGCGACCCCGGATTTCCTGATCGTAATCCACCTGACTTCGGGCCAGGTGCTGTCGCTCGGCGTTGCCAAGGAGCAGTCGATCAGCGCTGACGATGATGGCGCTGCATTCTGGGTTGACTCGCGGGGCCTGTCGGATGTGCTGCGGGGGGCTGATTCGTTGGTCCGTCGGGGAGACGTGACGCCCGCGACCACTGGTGCCCTGTTCGACCCTGCGATGATGTCAAAGGTGACGGCGGTCGAGATTCATCGGGCGGGTGGCGGGCAGCAGACGACCACCGACCCCGCGCTGGTTGACGGGGTCAAGGCGGCCCTGACCAAAGCCACCTTCGTCACGGGTGAGCAGAATCCGCCGGGGCTGACGTACTACGGGGGCGGTTCAGCCCCTCTCATTCGCAACCAGGCGGGGGCAGGCTGGTGGACTTCGCCCGAGTTGGCTGGCGCCCTGAAGCAACTCCTGCCGCCGCAATATCTGACCAGCGATCAGGTGGTTGCGATCGTCCGCAAAGCGGACCCGGGCGTTGAGTGTGTCCCCCGGTACGAGGCGAAGGGCAGCTTCGCGGTGGACGGGGACCTCGTCTGGGTGGCCGTCGGACTAAACAGTCGGGATGAGCGGCTCGCCCTCTATGTCGACCCGGTCACCGGTAAGATTCTGCGGACCGATCCGCCGGAGGCAACGGGGGCGAAGGCGGTGGAAACGGTCAAGCAGTTCTATGCGCTCACCGCCCGCGGCGACTACAAGGCGGTCTGGGACCTGCTGCACACGTCGGCGCGGCATCCGAATCCGATGCTGACCCCTGCGATCATTCAGGACCGCCTGGCGGCCATGCAGGGCAAGGCGGGGCCGAACCTCGTCTCAGCCACGTCCGATAAGATGAGCCTTGATTATTCCAAGTACTCGAACTGCATGTGCCTGATCGCCGATGCGGTCCAGGTGACTGCCAAGCTGAGCGACGGCAGTGAGGCGAAGCTGATGGTAGCCAGGGAACCGGATGGGGTCTGGCGGATTCTCTGGGCGCCCTGACAGCCCCTAGCCCCAACCGAGCAGGAGGAATTGACTGACAAGGTGAAACAGGCAGTTGCAGGGCTGAAGTAGCGTACGGTAACGGGCAGGAGGAGCACATGATGAGCCTGTACCTGGATCCCACTTACTTTCTGCTCCCAGTGGCGCTTGTGGTCACAGTCGGCTTTCTCCTGTGGAAGGAGCGGCTCCACAGGCCGATGTGGGTTGTCAGGGGCGCGGTGTTCGCTCTGCTGTTGGCTACGCTCGGGACCAGCGTCCCAGAGGCGCGATTGTCGGCCTCCTGTGGGAGATCCTGATCGAACTCTCCGCTCGCAGACCCAATCCGTAGCTAAGCCATCACCGGGAGGGCTCACCGTGCCAGCGATTATCCAGATCAACAGCCTGTCCGCGGCGGGCAAGCTGGAGGGGATCAACCTCGCTGTCGCCGCAGGCGAGGTGGTCGCCCTGGCAGGTAGCCGGGGCAGTGGCAAGACGACGCTGATCCGCATCCTTGCGGGACAGATGCTACCGACCAGCGGTACAGCCACGATCGGCGGCGTGGATTGCGGGGCTGAGGCCGGCCGCAGGCTGGTGGGTGTGGCGGGCGAAGCCTGGGGCCTGTACGAGCGGCTCACCGTGCTCGAAAACTTGCAGTTCCCCGCACGGCTGTGGGGAGTGTCGCAGCAGGCGGTCGGGGACATGATCAAACGATTGGAACTGAACGGCCTGGAACAGCGCAGAGCCGACAAGCTGCAGGCAGGCGAGGCGGCCCGCCTGCGGCTTGCGCGCGCCCTGCTGCACGACCCGGTTGCCTTGTTGCTCGATGAACCGATGGGCGATATCGACCGGGAGAGCGCCAGCATCATCGGATTCGTGATTGGTGAGGAGGCGGAGGCTGGCAAAGCGCTGCTGATGACGACCTTCGGTTACCGCGACTCACTGGCGTGCGCCACCCGGGTCGTCTACCTCGAAGGCGGGCGGCTGGCCGAGCCCGTTGCGGCGCTTGCGCCGGTCGCCCCGGTCACGCCGGTCACGCCGGCGGGGCCCGCCGCCCCAGCGGATCCCCTGGCGCCGCTCACTCCCGTGGCGCCGCCTTCCCGCGCAAAGAAGCCCGCCGCCCAGATGCCTCACGTCGCCGCACGCAAAGGCGACCGCGTGTTGCTCTTTCGCCCCGAGGAGATCCGCTATGCCTACGCAGAAGAGAAGGCCGTGTTCATCCAGACCGCGGATGGCCCCTGCGCCGTCAGCCTCACCCTGTCCGACCTGGAGGAGCGGCTCGCCGACCAGGGCTTCTTCCGCTGCCACCGGGCCTTCCTGGTGAACGTCGACTGGGTCAAGGAACTGGTCACGTGGACCCGTGACAGCTACTCACTGATCCTGAAGGATGGCAAGGATGTGCCGCTCAGCAAGCACCGGGCGCCGGAGCTGAAAGCACGCCTCAGCCTGTGAGCCAGTCATCCGCCCGGGTGCGCCAGTCGTCGGATCCCGCCGCCAGTCATCCTGGAGTTACTGCGCCGCCACCTCGCTCCGTGTGACAATCGGGGCAAGAGGTGAAGCGGCATGATCGCGATGAACGGACTGACGCAGCGCTATGGCACCTTCACGGCCCTGGACTCGTTGAACCTGTCGATCGCAGCCGGCGAAACAGTGGGGCTGCTGGGGCCGAACGGGGCGGGCAAGACGACCACGCTCCGCATCCTGGCGGGCCTGGACCGGCCGGCGGCCGGCAGGGTAGCGGTCGATGGCATTGATCCATGGAGTGAGTCCGACCGGGTACGCCGCCTGCTGGGCGTGGTGCCCGACGGGGCGGGGCTGTATGAGCGGCTGACGGTGACGCAAAACCTGAGCGCATTTGCCAGCCTGTATGGCCTGGAGTCCGGCGCTGTTGCTACGGCCCTGGCGCAGACCGGTGTGGCTGATCTGGCGGGCCGGATCGCGGGCAAGCTGTCGAAGGGCCAGCGCCAGCGGGTGGCGCTCGCCCGGGCCCTGCTGCACAAGCCTGCAATTCTCGTGCTCGACG
>JAQBPS010000221.1 GCA_028287415.1 Bacillota bacterium
CGCGGATTTAGACACACGCAGATTGGAACAATTTTATGGCCACGGAATACACGGATTGCACGGGTTTTAAGAGTAAACACGGATACCAGGGAAATATATTTTTATGTTTCAATCTGTGTTGGTTTCCAAATCTGTGTAATCGGTGAAATACGTGGCCATATAAACGCTCAACTCCCGACGTGCTAACAAGCACTTCGGGAGTTTTTTATTCTGGCACCGAACCTTTCGTGCGCGGTACTCGTATTGCCTGGTAACGGCTCAGTACGTGAGCCACGTCGTGGAAGGAGGACAAAGCACGCTCGCAGCGCTCAGTTGCGGCAAACAAAGTAATGGACGTCACAGGAGGATCCCACAATGCGAATCTTGTTCTTCGGGGACGTGGTCGGCCGCCCCGGGCGGCACATCATCATGCGCCGGCTGGGTGCCCTGCGGGAGTCCCTCGGGGCTGACGCGGTCGTGGTCAACGGGGAGAATGCGGCGGGCGGGGCCGGGATAACGGCTCAGTTCTGCCGGGAACTCTTCGCGGCCGGCGTCGACGTCATCACGCTCGGCAACCATGCATGGGATAAACGGGAGATCGCGACATACATTGACCAGGAGCCAAGGTTGATTCGTCCGCTGAACTTTCCCCCCGGTGCCCCCGGGCTGGGTGCCTGCGTGGTGACGCGGGGCGATCAGCCGATCATGGCAGTGGTCCAGGCGCACGGCCGGGTCTTCAGCCCGCTCTTGCTGGAGGATCCCTTTCGCGGGCTGGAGGAGGTGGTGGAGCGGCTCCGAACGGTGACGCCGGTCATCCTTGTAGATTTCCACGGGGAAGCGACATCGGAAAAGGTTGCCGCGGGCTGGTTCCTGGACGGCCGTGTCAGCGCCGTGGTCGGCACCCACACCCACGTCCAGACCGCCGACGAGGTAATTCTTCCGGGCGGCACCGCCTACCTGACTGATGTGGGCATGTGCGGTCCCTGGATGTCGGTGATCGGCACCGACAGGCAGCACGCGCTGGAGCGATTCCTCACGCAGATGCCAGTCCGGTACGAGGTGGCCAAAGGTCCGGCCGTGCTGTCCGCCGTCGTGATCGACGTCGACCCCGCCACCGGCAGGGCCACCGCCATTCAACGCATTCTGGAACGCGAATCGGCCAACCAGGAACCTGACGAGTTTCAATCAGGGTCTTGATGGGTTTACTGGAAACTGATAACATATTCCCGGGGGCTAGCAAGTGATTCCAATGGAGGGGACTTTTGTAATGGAAGTGTTAAAAGTATCTGCCAAGTCGAGCCCAAACGCTGTTGCTGGAGCGCTCGCCGGGTGTCTGCGTGAGAGGGGTACAGCGGAAATCCAGGCGATCGGCGCCGGGGCGTTAAACCAGGCTGTCAAGGCAGTGGCCATCGCACGTGGTTTCGTCGCCCCCAGCGGGATGGACCTGATCTGCATTCCGGCCTTCACGGACCTGAAGATCGACGGTGAAGAGCGCACGGCCATCAAACTGATCATCGAACCCAGGTAGCTACTTACATAAAACCCCGCCCGGCACACGCCGGGTGGGGTTTTAACCGCAGAAGCCCCGTGACGACCATGGCGTCAGGGGGCTGACGAGGATTACTTGAGGCGGGGCAAGGAGCAACCGCCCCGAAACTGCGAGTTTAGCGGTCGGGGCGGTTGTTCCGCCGCCGAGAGGTGAGAGGGGGGCGGCGCTCCGCGACTGCGCACAAAACGCCCCGCACGCCAAATTGGCAGTGTGCGGGGCGTTTTGAGCTTGCCCCCTCTCACTTCGTTCCTTTTACACGGCCATTGCAGGTGTTTTCCAGCTGTAAGCGAAAATTAACGATTCGGAAGGCTAAGGATTGGGCAGGATTCGACACACACAAACAGGGAGGGAGCCGGCGAGCGAGGCTCATCCGGCGCAAGCATTTGGATTACCGCAGCAAGGCTATGGAACTGCACGCCAAGTACCCGGTGATTGACGGCCATGCCGACAGCATCCTCATGGTGTTGGACGGCAAGCGGACCCTGGCAGAGCGCTCAGACCTGGGCCACATCGATTTCCCCCGCGCCCGGGAGGCACGGCTGGCTTGCACCGTGCAGGCTGCCTGGCTACATCCCGACTTTTACCCCATCGCCCCGAAGCGGGTGGGCGAATCCGTAGATGCGCTCCTGGCACAAATTGAAGCGGGCGGCCCCGGGGTGCGCCTGGCACTTACGGCAAAGGATATCCGTGAGGCGCACGCAGAAGGGCAGCTGGCCGTGCTGCTGAACATTGAGGGCGCCGAGGGCATCCAGGGTTCCCTGGGCCTGCTGCGCAACTACTATCGTTTGGGCGTCCGCATGATGGGCCTCGTCTGGAACCCCCGCAATGAGGTGGCGGACGGCGCCGGCGAGGAGGGCAGCGGCGGCGGCCTCACCAGGTTTGGCAAGGAAGTCGTGCGGGAGATGAACCGGCTCGGCATGCTGATCGACCTGGCGCACATCACTGCGCCGGGCTTCTACGATGTGCTGGAGCTCTCCGAGCAGCCGGTGCTGTTTACCCACGGCAACTGCCGCGCACTGTGCGACCATGCCCGCAACCTGACTGATGAGCAGATCAAGGCGCTGGCCGCGCAGGGCGGCGTGTTCGGCATCTCCTTTGTCAACAGCTTCATGCACAAGGAGACGGCGACTCTGAAGACGGTGGCCGACCACATCGACCATGTCGTGCAGCTGCTCGGCTCGGCGGACCATGTCGGCTATGGCTCCGACCTGGACGGCTGCACGCCGCCGCCCGGCCTGGAA
>JAQBPS010000249.1 GCA_028287415.1 Bacillota bacterium
CACGCCCGACGGGCAGGCGGACTCGCAGGCCCGGCAGCCCAGGCACAGGTCGAGGTGCTCGATCACCTTGGGTGTCGGCTGAATCACCCCGAGATCCATGTTGCGGATCAGGTGGATCCGGCCCCGGGGGGAGTCATCCTCAATGCCCAGCTCCCGGTAGGTCGGGCAGGCCTCAAGGCAGAGGCCGCAGTGAACGCAGGTGTCCACCGCCGCTTTGGCGCGCTCGCCCAGGCTGAAGAGATTCATGCTCAGATCCCCCCTACAAAGCGGCCTCGGTTCAGCACCCCGTCCGGGTCAAAGGTCCGCTTGATCCCCGTGAAAATCTGCCACTCGGGGCGCGGCGGCCCCCACACATCAATACGCTCCTTCACAGCGGCTGGCGCGGTCGTGACGACCGCGCTGCCACCCGCCTCGGCAGCCTGGCGGCCGAGTGCTTCCGCAGCCGCGGCCAGTCCGGCGGGCCCCCCGCCCTGGTCGAAGCCGTACAGCAACACCGTACCCGTGCCGACATGCATGATCGCGTCAAAGGCGACACCGCCGCTGTGGCCGTGCCCGGCCTGCTGGGCCTGCTGGACCTGACGGGCCACATCCGCAAGGATGGTGTTCAGCGTGACCTGAAGCACCGCCCCCTCGCCATATTCGCGCACTCCATGCCAGAGGCGCTCTTCCGCCGCACCGCTCAAGTCCATGCCCATGCGGCCCGGCAGCAGCTCGGCCAGCCGCTCCGCCTGGTAGGCCACATTCAGCGCGGTCTCTGCGAGCCGGACCAGCAGGGCCACAGGCCCGGGCGCCCCCACCCGGTCGGTGGGACCCTCAGACAGGATGGTGACAGCGGTCGGGACCAGTTCCGCGTTCAAGACCACCTCAGCAGCCTCGTGGGCCGCCTCCAGGCTCGCAAAGCCGAAGCAGAGCGTGCGAGCGAGCGCCGGCATCGGCCGCAGCTTCAGCGTCAACTCGGTCACCACCCCGAGTGTGCCGAGGGAGCCGACAATCAGCTTGTTCATGTCGTACCCGGCCACGTTCTTCACGACGCGCCCGCCGGTCTTGATCACCTTGCCATCCGTCATCGCCACACGCGTGCCGAGGAGCAAGTCCCGGGCCCCGCCATAAGCGAGCCGCTCGGGCCCGCTCGCATTCGTCACGATCAGGCCGCCGATGGTCGAGCGGCCCCACCGGGGCGGGTCCAGGGCGGCCATCTGGCCGTGCTCTCCTACCAGCTGCTGTAGGTCCGCATAGCGCATGCCGGCCTGCACGGTGACCGTCATGTCGGCGGGGACATATTCCACCACGCGGTTCAGTCGCTCCACGGAGAGCACCAGATCAACCCGCCGCGGCAAGTTCCCCAGGTCGCCCCGGCTGCCCGCCCCCCGGGGAGCGACCACCGCCTCCAGCTCCCGGGCCGCGGCCAGGACAGCAGCGACCTCCTCCTCGCTCGTCGGCACCGCCACACAGCGCGGCACCACCCCATCCACCTGATAAGCCTGGCAATCGCCTTCCGCCTCCAGGACGGCTGTGATCGCTTTGAGACGATGGGATAGCTCCATGGGGCGATCAGCCCTTCCTGATGTAATTTAGATCGCGACGCCCAGGTACTGGCGCATCACTTCCTTGTCGCCCAGCAGCTCCTGACCCGTACCGGTCTTGCGCACCAGGCCCAGGTTGAGCAGGTAGGCACGGTCAGCGATCTCCAGCGCCGCAGTCGCCATCTGCTCGACAAGCAGGACCGTGATCCCCTGCCGCTTCAGGTCAGCGATCGTCGCCATGATCTGCTCGACCATGATCGGCGCCAGCCCCATGGACGGCTCATCCAGGCAAATGAACGGCGGATCGGTCATCAGTCCCCGGGAGATCGCCAGCATCTGCTGTTCGCCGCCCGACAGGGTCCCGGCGAGCTGATTCCGGCGCTCCGCCAGGCGGGGGAAGCGGCTGAACTCACGGTCAATATTCCGCCTGACCTTCGCCTTCTCCCTGACCGTGTAGGCGCCGAGCATCAAGTTATCGAGCACAGTCTGGTCGGCAAAAACCAGCCGCCCCTGCGGCACGTGGGCGATCCCCAGCCGGGTGATGCGGTCGCTCGCCACACCCACCAGGCTCTTCCCCTGAAAGTGAATCTCACCGCCGATGACCGGAGCCAGGCCGGTCACCGCCCGCAGCAGCGACGTCTTGCCGGCCCCGTTGCGGCCGATCACCGCCACAATCTCGCCCTTGTTGATCTCCAGGTCGACCCCCTGGAGCGCCTTCGCCTGCCCGTACGCAACCTCGAGTCCCTTAACCTGCAGCATGCGAGGAAGCCCCCTTTCCCGAGCCGAGATAGGCCTCGATCACCTTGGGGTCACGCTGCACGGTGGCTGGGTCGCCCTCGGCAATCTTCGTGCCGAAGTCCAGCACCGTCACCTTGTGGGAAAGCTCCATCACCATTTCCACGTGATGCTCGATCAGCAGCATTGTAAGCCCCTGCTCCTGGAGTTGCTTCAGCCGTGCCGTCAGCTCACCCATCTCGGCTGTCGCCACGCCGGCGGCCGGTTCATCGAGCAGCAGCACCTGTGGCTGAGTCGCGAGCGCCCGGGCGATCTCCAGCAGCTTCTGCTTGCCGTACGGCAGGCTGCGCGCCTTCTCATTCGCCAGGTCCCCGAGGCCCATGGCGTTAAGGAGCGCCTGCGCCTTGCCGCGGAAGAGCGCCTCCTCCTGTACCGCCCGTGCCGTCCGGAGCAGGTGGTGGAAAAAACCCGCCTTCATGTGCAGATGAAAGCCGACCATCACGTTTTCGAGTGCGGTCAGGTCCCCGAACAGCTGGAGGTTCTGGAACGTCCGGGTCAGGCCGAGCGCCGCGATCTTGTGGGGGCGCATCCCGACCAGGTTCG
>JAQBPS010000271.1 GCA_028287415.1 Bacillota bacterium
GCGGGGTCAGTATGGCCCCGTTGGCTGCCACGCATTCCTGCCCAGTCAATTTTCATCAGACAACAACCCCCCTCGCGGAAAGGTATGAGGGCCTTGTCCGCTTATGACTGTTAACAGTCTTGACCGGGGGCTGTTCACGCAAACAAAAAAAGGCGCCGCTAGATCTCGCGGCGCCCCTCCAGGGCTTTGGCCAATGTCACTTCGTCCACGTATTCCAGGTCGCCGCCCATGGGCAGGCCTCTCGCAATACGCGTCACCTTAACGCCCAGCGGCTTGATATACCGGGCAATGTACATGGCCGTGGTCTCCCCCTCCGTGTTGGGGTTCGTGCAGAGAATGACCTCGGTGACCTGCCCGTCGCCCAGGCGGGACATCAACTCCCGCACCCGGATGTCGTCAATGCCGACGCCTTCCATGGGATTTAGTGCACCGTGCAGCACGTGATACAAGCCCTAGAACTCTCGGGTCTTCTCCATTGCAACCACGTCGCGGGGCTCCTGTACGACGCAAATCGCACTATGATCCCGGGCGCCGTTGCTGCAAATACTGCACGGGTCCTGATCTGTGAGGTTGCAGCAAACCGAGCAGTAACGGACCTTGTCACGGGCTTCAATGATCGATGCCGCTATCTTTTCAACCACGGGTTTATCCATATGCAATAGATGGAATGCCAGCCGCTGCGCCGTTTTTGGGCCAATGCCGGGCAGCTTTGTCAGCTCTTCGATCAGCCGGGCGATCGGCTCCGCGTAGTACATAAGCATCCCTCTCAGATAAGCGAGCCCCTCGCCTCAGGCATGAGGGGCTCTTGATTGCATGGAGTCCGGCCGTTCCTAGAACAGGCCGGGGATCTTGGGCATGCCGCCGGGCATGACCCGCTTCATTTCGGCCTCGGCCATTTCCTCAGCCTTCTTCATGCCCTCGCTGATGGCGGCAATGATGAGATCCTGAAGCATCTCAACATCTTCAGGATCCACCACTTCCTTCGACAGGGTGATGGCCTGGATCCGCCGGTCGCCAGTCACGACTACCTTGACCGCGCCGCCACCAGCGCCGGCCTCCACCGTCTTCAGGGCGATTTCCTCCTGCGCCTTGGTCATCTGCTGCTGCATCTTCTGGACCTGCTTCATCATCTGCTGCATATTGCCACCGCCAGGAATCATTTCGAGCCCTCCTCTTTGATTTCATGGACGAGTTCCTTGGGGAAAACACTTTCGGCAATATCGACCAGGCTGCGCTCAGCCGTGGGCGCACCGGCAGCCGGAGCGGCCACGGTACCGGGATCGGGTTTGGCTGCCGGATCGTCCGGACCCACAGGGTGAACCTCGATGTCCGGGAGCCCCACCTTGGCGAGCGCCTTTTCGATAATCGCTTGATCAGGACCTCGCTTGAGCAGTCCGGCAAACGCCACGTTCGGCGCGACGAGCACCAGCATGTTGCCACGCAGGCGCCCGATCTTGGCCTGGGTCAACAAGCTGTATGTGCTGGGGCGGGCCCGCTTGACCAGATCGAGCACGTCCTCCCAGGCCTGGACGACCCGTTCGACCCCTTCGCCGGAGGGGGCGAGCGCAGCAGCTGGCGAGTCCGGGGGCGCCGCTTGTGGCGTTTCGGCACCCTCCGGTGCTGCCACGGCCGTCGCCGGCAGAGCCCCACCCACAATGGGCCGCGCCGCCGGGGGCGCCACCCCGGGCTGCTTCCGCGGCGGTGGCGGTGCGGCAGCCGCCTCAGGTGCCGCCTCGGCCATTTGGCCCGTATAGAGTCCTGCCAGCCGGATCAGTCCGACCTCGACCAACAGCCGCGGCGACGAAGTGAACCGGAGGTCATTCTCCAACTGCGCAAACAGACGAATGCCGGCCAGGATCTTCTCCTGGGGCAGCGTCGCGGCCTGTTCCTTCAGCGCTGCCAGGGACTGCGCAGGCAGGTCCAGGGCCGCACCGCCCGCATCCACCTTGAGCAGCAGCATGTCGCGCATGTGGCCCAGGTAATCCCGTACCAGCTGGCGAAGGTCCTTGCCCTGCCGGACCAATCCGTCCAGCAGCATCAGGGCGGCGCCGACGTCGCCCCCGGTGAGGGCTTCGTCAAGCTTCAGGAAATCCTCCAGCGGCGCAGATCCCAGCACATGCAGCGTATCGTCCAGGGTGATTTGCACACCGTCGGCGTATGCCATCACCTGGTCGAGCAGCGACAGTGCGTCGCGCATGCCGCCCTCAGCCTGGCGGGCGATTGCCGCGAGCGCATCCTCCGTTATCTGCAGCTGGTACTTCGCACCGACTTCCCGGAGGCGCTCCACGATCTCCTGGCTGGATAGCCGGTGGTACTCGAAGCTCTGGCAACGTGAAATGATCGTGACTGGCAGCTTATGCTTTTCGGTGGTCGCCAGTACGAAGATCACATGGTCGGGGGGCTCCTCAAGTGTCTTGAGCAACGCATTGAAGGCCGGTTCCGACAGCATATGCACTTCATCGACAATGTAGACCTTAAACTTCAAATCTGCGGGTGCATACTTTACCTTGTCGCGCAGATCGCGGATTTCATCGATGCCGCGGTTCGAGGCCGCATCGATCTCGATGACATCCATCGTCTCACCGGAGATGATGCTGCGGCAGGCAGCGCACTCGTTGCAGGGTTCGCCGTCCTGCGGATTCAGACAGTTGATCGCTTTGGCCAGCAGCCGGGCCACAGTCGTCTTCCCGGTGCCCCTGGGGCCGGACAGCAGGTAGGCGTGGTGCAAACGATTGGTGACCAGTGCGTTGCGCAGCGTGCGGGTGATATGCTGCTGCCCGACGACGTCCGCAAAGCGCTGGGGACGAAACTCCCGGTAAAGGGCAAGATGGGCCACGGGCATCGCTCCTGTCTACTTGCAAGCGGTCGCGTGAACGGCGCTTGCGCCGGGGCCGCAGCCAATGACTGCGTCCTGCCGAGTTGGACTAGCCCTACACCATTCTACCCGCGATGGCTGATTCCCTCTCGTGGACTCGGTGCACGCGGTCGTTATACCGGATCCTGTGTCGACTTCCGGCGGGACCGGAAGAACGTGCGCATGAGCTGACTGCACTCTTCCGCCAGCACGCCGGCCGTCACCGCCATGCGGTGATTCAGTCCCGGGTTCTGCACAATTTCGAGCAGGGAACGGTCCGCCCAGCCCTTGGGATCCGCTGCCCCATAGACCAGGTGGTCAATCCGGCTCTGGACGAGGGCGCCGGCACACATGGGGCAGGGCTCGATGGTGACGTACAGGGTACAGCCCGCCAGGCGCCACCCCTGGATGTGCTGCCCCGCCTGGCGGATCGCAAGCACTTCCGCATGGGCCGTGGCGTCATGGGCGATTTCCCGCAGGTTGTGGGTGCGGGCGATGATCACGCCATCCCGGACGATGACGGCGCCGATGGGGACTTCGCCGGCCTCGCCGGCGACCACCGCTTCGGTAAGTGCTTCGCGCATGAATGCTTCGTGTGTCATGCCTGGATGGTAGCATGTTTAGCTGGTCCCGGCAAACAAAATAGGCAGGTCCAAGTGGACCTGCCCTGCATCTGTTTATTTGGCGGAGAGGGTGGGATTCGAACCCACGGTGGTTGTTTAGACCACGCTCGTTTTCAAGACGAGAGCCTTCAACCGCTCGGCCACCTCTCCACGCTGCCGCTATATGAGTTTACACAAGCGAACAGCCCGATGCAAGAACGAAATGGTGGAGGCGTTTCCAGTTCAGTCCCGGATGACGTCGCGGCCAGTGTACGGCCGGAGCACTGCGGGCACCGTCACGGTACCGTCTTCGTTCTGGTAGTTCTCCAAAATCGCAGCCAACGTCCGGCCGACAGCCAGTCCCGAGCCGTTGAGCGTGTGCACGAACTCAAGCTTGCCGCTTTCCGCCCGGTAGCGGATATTCGCCCGGCGGGCCTGGAAGTCACTCATGTTCGAGCAGCTGGAGATCTCCACATAGCGCCCGTAGCTTGGCATCCAGACCTCGAGGTCGAACTTCTTGTACTGGCCGAAGCCCATGTCGCCGGTGCACATCAGCAGCTTGTGGTAGGGCAGCTCAAGCGCCTGGAGAATCGCCTCGGCGCTGGTGGTGATGGCCTCGAGGGCCTCAGCACTCTCCTCCGGCCGGGTGAACTGGATCATCTCGACCTTCTCAAAATAGTGCTGCCGGATGAGCCCACGGGTATCACGGCCCGCTGAGCCGGCCTCCGAGCGGAACGAGCCGCTGTAGCCAACGTACTTGAGCGGCAGCTGCCCTGCGTCGAGGATCTCGTCCCGATGCATGTTGATCAGCGGCACCTCAGCCGTGGATGCCAGGTGATAGTCCGTGCCGGCCAGCGAGAAGACGTCCTCCCGAAACTTCGGGAACTGGCCGCTGCCGTAGTAGCTGGCGGTATTGATGATCACCGGGGGCAGGACCTCCCGGTACCCGTTGTCGATGTGAACGTTCAGGAAGTACGACACCAGCGCCCGGCTCAGCCTTGCAATACCGCCCTTGACGAACGTAAACCGCGAACCGGTCACTTTCGCGGCCCGCTCGAAGTCCAGGCCGTCCAGGCCGACGCCGACCTCCCAATGGGGCTTGGGTGCGAAGGCGAACGCCCGCGGGGCACCCCACTGGGCGACCTCCACGTTGTCGTTCTCATCCCGGCCGACGGGCGCCTCGGGGCTGGGGATGTTCGGGAGTGTGTACATGAGGGCCTGAAGCTCCTCCTCCACCTCCCGGACCCGCTCATCCAGCGCCTTGATCCGCTCACCGATGTCGCCCATCTCCGCGATCACAGCGCTCGCATCCTGGCCCTGCTTCTTGAGCGCCCCGACCTGCTTGGACACCTCGTTGCGTTTGGCCTTGAGCTGCTCCACCTCGTTCAGGATCTGCCGGCGCTCCACATCAAGCGCCAGAATCCGGTCCAGATCCACAGTGACACCCTTGTTAACCAGGGCCTCCCGGACAACGTCCGGGTTTTGCCGGACAAATTTAAGGTCCAACATTTTGATTACCCCCTTGGAGCAGACGCTTCAGATTTACCGGGAAAGGCGGATAGGCAATGCCCGCTTCGGTGATGATGCCGGTGATATACTTCGCCGGCGTCACATCGAAGGCCGGGTTGGCCACCCCGATGCCCTCCGGGGCAATCCGCACGCCCCCAATGTGGGTGACCTCCTCGTGATTCCGCTCTTCAATTTCGATCTCATCGCCCGACGCGATCGCCAGGTCGACCGTGCTGGTCGGTGCCACCACGTAGAACGGAATGCCGTGCTCCTTCGCCAGAACGGCCACGCCGTAGGTGCCGATTTTGTTGGCCGTGTCGCCGTTGGTGGCAATCCGGTCGGCGCCCACGAAGCAGATCTGGATATTGCCCAGGCGCATCATGTGTGCGGCCATGTTGTCGGTGATCAGCGTGGCGGGAATACCGAAGTGGACGCACTCCCAGGCTGTCAGCCGGGAGCCCTGGAGCACGGGCCGGGTCTCATCCACGTACACGTGGATCTGCTTGCCGTGCTCATGCGCCATGCGAATCACACCGAGGGCGGTGCCGTAGTCCACGGTGGCCAGTGAACCGGTGTTGCAGTGCGTGAGAATGCCGGCTCCGTCAGCGACCAGCGCCTGGCCGAACTCCGCCATCCGCTTGTTCGTGGCCACATCCGCCTCGGCCATGCCGACCGCGAAGTGGTAGAGCGCGTCCGCAGCATCCTCAGGCGGACGGCCCTGCTGGGTGGCAGCAAAGTCCATTACCTTCTGGATCGCCCAGAACAGATTGACCGCGGTGGGGCGGGTCGCGCGCAGTTCAGCCGCGGCGGACTCCAGCCCGGCCCGGAACTCGGGCTCTGACCGGTCCTTCAGCGCCTGGGCCGCGAGGGCAAGCCCGCCCGCAGCCGCCACCCCGATGGCAGGAGCGCCGCGGACGGCGAGGGTCTTGATGGCCTCCCCCACCTCATGGTAGTCACGGCACGCCATGACCACCAGCTCATTGGGCAGCCGCCGCTGGTCGATCAGGCGGACGTTTTCCCGTGACAGTTCCACCGTGCGCATAGGGCAGGGTCTCCCTTCCTCTGAGTCTGCTATCTCGGTATGCTGTCCCCCTACAGGGGCACGCATCCGAAGGTGCCAAAACAGCCGACTTCCGAGGTTCGCCGCCCCACCGGTCAAGTCCTGCCGTCAGGCTGTCTCGCCCTGCGGCAAAGTGACGGAGCGAACCTCGATCACGCCAGCCATCGCCCGCAGCTGCTCCTGCGCTTCGGCGGTGAGCGGCTCGTCGATCTGCATCACCATGATCGCCTCGCCCCGGGCCCGTTCGCGCCCGAGGTGCATGCCGGCAATGTTGATGTTGTGTGTGCCCAGCACGGTGCCGAACTGGCCGATCATGCCGGGCTGGTCAGTGTGCCGGCTCACCAGGAGATGCCGGGTGGGCGCCATGTCAAAGTGCAGCCCGTTCACAGCGCTGAAGCGCAGCCCGCCGTCGCGGCGCAGCATGCCGGAGATGCGGTGCTCGCCCTGCTTCCCGGCCACCCGTACCGTGATCTCCGTCAGGGGCGCCTGGCCAAGCGTACGACTCTCCTGCACGGCAATGCCGCGCCGACGGGCAAGACCGGGAGCGTTGATATAGTTGACGTGCTCGCCGAGCTGAGCGCCGAGGAAGCCCTTGAGCACTGTGTTCGTTAGCAGCGTGGTGGCCTGCTTGGCCAGGTCGCCGCTGTAGATCACCTCGATCTGGTCATAGCTGCCAACGAACGCCTGCGCCAGGAAAGAGCCCAGGGATTCCGCCAGCGGCAGGTGCTGCACCAGCGCCTGCGCCTGCTCCTTGGGCACCTGGGGCAGGTTGACCGCCTCGGGCACCAGCTCCCCGCGCAGAACCCGGAGCACATATTCAGCGACGAAAGTCCCGTTCGCCTCCTGCGCCTCGGTTGTGGAGGCGGACAGGTGGGGCGTGACGATCACGTTTGGCAGTGCGAACAGCGGGCTGGCAGTGCTAGGCTCCGTGGTAAAGACGTCCAGCGCGGCGCCGCCCAGGTGGCCGTTCGTGAGCGCCGCATAGAGCGCCTCTTCATCCACCATGCCGCCGCGGGCACAGTTGATGATGCGGGCGCCCTGCTTCATCAGCGCCAACTCCTGGGTCCGGATCAGCTTGGCGGAGTCCTTCGTCTTGGCGGCTTGGATCGAGAGAAAGTCGACCTGCGGCAGCAGCTGCGGGATACCTGCGACCAGGGTGACGCCCATCTGCTCGGCGCGTGCGGCGGGCACGAACGGATCGTAAGCCAGCACGGCCATGCCAAAGGCCCGCGCCCGCAGGGCAACTTCCGAGCCAATCCGGCCGAGGCCGATGATACCCAGGCGCTTGCCGTACAGCTCCGTACCGACATAGGTCTTGCGGTCCCAACGCCCCTCGCGGGCAAGGGCGTTATGCGCCTGCGGGATGTGGCGTGCGAGCGCAATCAGCATTCCGAACGTATGTTCTGCTGTCGAGAGGGTGTTGGCGCCGGGCACGTTGACGACTACAACGCCCCGGTCCGTGGCGGCTTCCACATCGATATTGTCAACGCCCACGCCAGCCCTGCCGACAACCTGGAGCCGCTCGCCCCGGGCCAGCACCTCAGCCGTGACCTTGGTCTCTGACCGGGTGATCAGGGCGTCGTACTGCGGGATGATCTCAAGGAGTTCCGCAGGGGAGAGCTTCTTGACGTCCACCGCGTGCTCGGCCTGGAGCAGGCGGATGCCCGCATCGGAAATCGCTTCTGCTACGAGAATCTTCATGTTGGGGTCCCTCCTGTGTATGGCACTTTTGCGCTTTCCCAAAGGCGGAGCCGGCCCCCCACGGACGCAAGGACATAATCGACAATCGCGTAAGCCTGCTTGGGGTGCATGGTGCGGGCGAAGTAGTCGTTGACCAGTGAGCCGAGCACGGGGTCCCGCTGCGCTACATAGTCCGCCAGGCGTTTGGCTTTGTCGCCCCAGTGGCGGTTCAGTTTGCAAAATACCTCCAGGGCTTGGGCCACCAGGGCGCCGCCCACCAGCCTGCTGGCGACCGGGTCCTGTTCAACGTCTATCAGATCGTCGTAAAGATCCTGCAGCCGGTACCGCAACAGCTTGATCTGATCAGGTGTCGGGGTGGGAGGTCCGTCGTCCCACCGTTGCCGGGCCAGTTCGATCAACTCCGCCGTCTCCCCCGTGCGATCCAGTAGGAGCTGCCCGGTAGCAAAGCCGGACATGGCCACGACATCGTCCTGCCGTGTGAGGCGCCAGTGCATTGCGGCGACGTTGTTGAAGAAGAGCTCCGTCTGCACGCCTTCGTACTCCCTGGTAGCCCGGAAGTAGTGATCGTGGTGGGTGATCACATACAGGTCCAGGTCGCTCGTGGGCGCCGGGCGCCCCTGCTGGACGGAGCCGGTAAAGAGAATGCCCACAACCACAGGATCCTGGGTCAAGTCGGCCACTGCGGCATCCAGCGCAAGGCGATATCGCTTATCCAC
>JAQBPS010000278.1 GCA_028287415.1 Bacillota bacterium
CCCCGGGTTGGCCAACCCGAGGGCGTTCATTGTTCGTGGCTTCCCGCCAAGAAACTCCTGCACCAGCGACAGGTAGTAAGCCACCCCCGCCGGGATGCACCGCTCGTCTACGTTGAGCCGGGGTGAACTCTCAGCAGATGTAGCTTCTGTGTTTCAATTGGGGCGATACGTTTTTGCCGATCGGAATGCCACATATAGCACCATGTTTACAACTGAATAGACCAGGATGATCAGGAGGGGCTCTCCGCCACGCAGCGCTCGAGCAAGGTCGGCCAGGATGAGGAGCGGGGAGTGAAGCGCGTCCCAACTGTTCCAGCGCTCCACCCGACCGAGGTAGATCCCGATGGCGGTCAGGAGCCAGGTAAGGGTGCAAAAGGCCCAGCCGGCGACGCTGCCCCATGCGGTTTCAATCAGCTCCTGCAGCATCAGGAGCGAGCTGAAGGCAAGGCCCAGGCCGGTGAATGCCGCCAGGACCAGCAATGCGACATCGTAGTAGACGGAGAACGCCTGCCAGTTATCGATGAGATGGACCAGGTCCGTCACGATGTACGGGGCATTCGGGAAGAAGAGCAGCCATAGCAGACCCAGGGGCAGCATGAGCAGCGGACTGCGCAGGTCTAGCCGGTGAGTGACTCGGATGGCGATGGCGAAGCCAAAGGGTATCCAGGCGAGCACCAGGTTCGGCACCGCCAGCCATGTGTAAGCGGTCAGTCCGGTCAGAGTGAAACGGTAAAGGATCATCGCGGCGCACAGGGCGCTGCACAGGAGATACGAGAGAATCAGTGGCCAGGGCACTTCTTGCTTCAGTGCTGCTTGCACTCTGCTTGTCATGGGATCCCCCTCATGGTGAGCATGACTTATCGACGACATACAGCGCCGGCGGATACGCAAGGCACTGTGCTGAATCGCGTCACGGCCCGAGACAACATCATGTCTCGGGCCGATTTTGTCGCGCACTTCCGGGCATCGAACGACCAACTTATTTCTGATAAAACAGTCTAGAGCATGAGTTTAGATAAATATCCCATTTACAAGTGGCGCTTTCTATGTATAATACCAATTAGACCCAATTTTATACATTTATTGGTACTTGCACTGATCGCTGAGACGCATATCCGGCAACCGAAAGGAGGTCTGTCCATGCGGGCTCGCCAGCGGGGGAGCATTACGCTCGAGATGATTCTGGCGATCCCAGTGGTGTTCATGTTGATCTGGGGCGGGACGGTGCTCTCGATTGCGGCTACCGCCAGGGCGTCCCTGCAGATGACGGCGATGCGGGCGGCCCGGGAGCTGGCGGCTAGTGATGCCGCAAGCAGGCTCGGGGAGAAAGATCACCTCTACGAGTACGAGGAGTTCACCGAGACGTACAATCTGCCCCGGCCCAAGGTGAAGATGCTGGTGGTCAATCATGGCGGCATTATCGTAGTTGGTGCCTGCTACCGAGTACGTCTCTCCCTGCCGGAACTGGGCAAGCCTGCGTCGCCGTTCCCGGAGACGATTCAGCCGGTCCTGGACATCGTTGTGCCCCCCGACGTGCTCCCGCAGTTGGAGGACCTGACAAGGAATACCATGGCTACGGGAAAGGACGCACTGGCTGTTGCCAAACAGGCCACGGACCTGTGGAAGAGCGTGCGTGGGTTCATACCCCCTGCCGGTCCGAAGCTTGAGTTCGTCAATCACCAAGCGAAATTTACAGACCTGACGGAGTTCGACGCCGCGGTCAAGCGCCGCTGTGGCGGTCGCAACCTTCTGCTCGCCGAACATGCTGCATTCTGGTCAGAGAAATCGGAGGACGCACCCAAGGATAACGGAGGCAACAAGGACAAGGATGTCGCTTCCCTCGACCTTAGACTGGAGCCGACGGAAGTCACGATCCCTGCAGGCGCCAGCCCGATCAGTCTGCCGCAAACCACTGCGACAGCCACGGTTGTGCCGGCGAATTCAGAGTGCAGCATCCGAGTGGAATATAGCTCTGGATCCTCACAAGCGGGCGGCCTGAAGAGTCCGATCATCACAAAAACCGCGGAGAACGCTGTTTATCAATGGACCTGGAACGTCGGGAGGAACACCACGTCTGGCGATTGGCCAGTAACTGTCGATTGTACTAATGGCAAGACGGCGCAGGTGTACCTCAAGGTAACTGCAAGCGACGTCAGTTCGGGCGTGTAGGAGGTGACGTGCGTGCGGGCTTGGATGCGCATGGGCCGAGAACAGCGAGGTACGGCCACCCTGGAGATGATGTTCGCCTTTCCAATCATTTTCCTCGTCCTGATCTGCGGATTCATGATCGGCTACTACCAGTTCGCGAAGACGGCCCTCATCTGGCATGTGTTTAACCGGAGTGAGGATTTGGCCGCACACACCAGTGTAGTTGGCGTCATTGATTCGGTTGCCGGCGTGGTTGACACAGAACCGCCGGCGGGTCTGCAGCACAACAGCAACAGCTTCTCCTTCGCAGTGCCGATTCCGAACAATGCCTTTACCTTCAGCTTTGCTTGTTACGCCACTCCCCTGCAAATACCTCAGTTCAATTTCGGCAAGGGGAGTTCACCGGCGCCAGCCCAGCCGCCTGGCGGTAACATGCTCGAGAGACTGAACAGGCTGGTGCGATCCGTACAGGCGTATGTGGATAAGGCTGGCGGGTATCTGGATTCAGCAGAGGATATCCGAGATGATGCGTACCTGGGCAGGGAGCTGATCGGTCAGTTGGGGTCCGGGCGGACCGAATCCACCCGTCAGGCGGCTCGGCTGGTGACCGGTTGGGCAGTTGAGCAGGGGATGGGTCAGACATGTAATCAGCCAGGAAGACAGGTCATTGTAGCAAGGGCGGTGGCGTGGGCTGAACAGACGAAATCATACAAGAAGGCGGGCGCAGCGCAGTTTAAGTGACCGACAAGATGGCACGGTCACGGTGCTCATGGTGCTCGCCATGCCGGTCCTGCTGCTGCTCCTGCTGGGCACCATCGAGCTGGGAATGAGGGTGTATTACAGGGCACAGGTCCGGTCGGCAGCTACGGCGGCCGCTCTGGCGGCTGTCGGTACGCAGGTCCACTGGCCGATTCCGATTCCGACGGAGTGGGTGGTGGTGCCGGCGGTCATACCCATCCCCATCCCGGTGGACGGTATCGTTGTCAATACTCTTCATTTGCCAAATGTGGACTGGCTCGGAGATGTAAGGGGTGCAGCTCTCGAGACCAGGGAGTTGACCAATCCAAACATTAAGTTCGATA
>JAQBPS010000312.1 GCA_028287415.1 Bacillota bacterium
ATCTGCGCGGTCGGGGTGATATAGCTCACGTCGCCGACCTCGGTCGATCCGTGGCACACCTGGCCACGCCCCCAGGTGTCCGCAATGCCGGTGTGGTAGAGGTCATCTGCCTTGAGCCCGGTGATGCCCAGGCCGCGGATCTGCGCCGCCTTCTGGCCGGCCGGGAAGCTTTCGTTCAGCTGCCGGGCGAAGGCCTCGTCTTCGGCTGTGAACTTGGGCGCCCCGACCGACTTCAAGTTGGCAACGGCCGCCTCGCCGAGGGCAGTGTTCGGCTGGAAGTCATGGCAGCCGGTCAGGAAATCGGTCGTGAAGGTCGTGCCGGTCATCAGGGCGGCGCCCTTCGCACAGTTGACAACCCGCTCGTACAGGGCATCGACATCAGCGCGGAGGGGCGCCCGCACGTAGTACCAGACGGTCGCGGTCGCCGGCACCACGTTGGGCTCGCCGCCGCCGTTCGTGATCACGTAGTGGATGCGGGCGTCAGGCGGCATGTGCTCGCGCAGGAAGTTGACGCCGATGTTCATCAGTTCGACGGCGTCGAGGGCGCTCCGGCCGAGGTCGGGGTTGGCGGCGGCGTGGGCGGTGACGCCATGGAAGGTGAACTGCACGGAGTTCATGGCGAGGGTGTTCGACTCCCAGACGCTGTTGACGGCCATGGGGTGCCAGGTGATCGCCGCATCCAGGTCGTCGAAGAGGCCGGCGCGGGCCATGAAGACCTTGCCGACGAGGGTCTCCTCAGCGGGGCAGCCGTAGAAGCGGACCTGGCCCTCCACCTCGCCGGCGGCGATCGCCTGCTTGACGGCGACGGCGGCCGCCACGGCGCCCGTCCCCAGGAGGTTGTGGCCGCAGCCATGGCCGGGGCCGCCATCAGCCAAAGCGGAGCGGCGCGGGTCCTTGGCCTGGGAGAGCCCGGGCAGGGCGTCATACTCACCGAGCAGGCCGACAACCGGCTGGCCCTTGCCATAGGTGGCGATGAAGGCCGTGGGCATGCCAGCGACGCCGCGCTGGATCGTGAAGCCCTGTTTCGCGAGATAGCCGGCGAGCAGTTCGGATGACTGATGCTCCTGAAGGCTGACTTCGCTGTAGTCCCACACCTGGTCGCAGAGATAGCGGAGCTCGGTCGCATGCTCCTGGAGCCACTGGGCTGCGGTCGTCTTCGGCATCGCAATCCCTCCTAGATACAGACTTGGTTCGTTAGCATGAGAAGTACATCCTTCGTACAGGGTCGAAACTTTACGTTTTCCGTACGAAAAGCGTCCCCGGCTTATGGCAAACCGGGGACGCTATCAGCACCTTCGCCCTAAGGTTGGAGGCGAAGGTCACGGCGCTCCGCTCGATGTAGAGGTCGCGATTGGCGACCGGGTCGCCCATCTGCTGCTTCAGGTAGTACTGGAAGTGCGGCGGGTTACAGTCCCAACGGAATCCGTCCCCATGCCAAAAGGATGTCCCGAATTGGTCCTGCCTATATGTTTCACCCCGTCAACCTTTTTGGGAGGAACACGCCAGCGATTACCGAAACGAATGGGTAGTCTGGTGGAGGAGGCGTCATACATGGCGACCTGGGCGCAGTATTTGGGTGAGAAACGCGACCGTTTTGTGGACCAGTTGTTGGAGCTGCTTCGCATTCCCAGCATCTCCACGGACCCGGCTTACAAGACGGAAACCCGCCGGGCCGCGCTCTGGGTGGCAGCCCGCCTTCAGACGGCCGGGCTCGAGCACGTGAAGGTCATGGAGACCGCTGGCCACCCCGTGGTCTATGGGGACTGGCTCCACGCCCCGGGTCAGCCGACCGTCCTGATTTACGGGCACTATGACGTGCAGCCCGCCGACCCGCTGGAGCTGTGGGCCAGCCCGCCCTTCGAACCGGTCGTGCGCGACGGCCGCGTCTACGCGCGGGCCGCCTCGGACATGAAGGGCAACCTGCTGCTGACCATCGTCGCCTGCGAGGCGATGCTCCGGACCACCGGCGCCCTGCCGGTCAACGTTAAGTTCATCTTCGAGGGTGAGGAAGAGGTCGGCAGCCCAAACCTCGTGCCGTTCGTCGCCGCCCACAAGGAGCTGCTGGCCTGTGACCTGGCCGTCAGTGCGGACTCCGGCCAGTATAGCGAGGACCAGCCGGCCCTGCTCGTCGGCCTGCGGGGGCTCGCCGGCCTGCAGATTGACGTGCGGGTCGGCTCGAGCGACATGCACTCCGGCATCATGGGCGGCATTGCCGCCAACGCCAACCAGGTGCTGGTCGACATTCTCAGCGCGCTGAAGGCGCCGGATGGCAAGATCACGGTGGACGGCTTTTATGACGATGTCCTGCCGCTCTCCGATGCCGACCGGGAGATGATGGCCCACATTCCTGACGACACCGCCCTCTCTGTGCGCGCCAACGGGCTGAAGGCAGACGCCGGCGAGGCCGGCTTCACGCCGCGGGAGCGCAACTGGGCCCGCCCCACGCTCGACATTAACGGCATTTGGGGCGGCTTCCAGGGCGACGGGGTGAAGACGGTCATCCCCTGCGAGGCGCATGCCAAGATCACCTGCCGCCTGGCCCATGGCCAGTCGCCCTCCCGGGTGATCGAATTGCTGACGGCGCATATCGGGCGCCACACGCCGCTCACTGCGGATGTGTCCGTGACGCCGGTTGCCGGCCAGGCCATTCCGTACCTGATCCCCGCCGACCACTTCGGGCTGAAGGCGGCGAACTCCGCCTTGACGAGGGTCTACGGTCGCCCTCCCTTCCTGATGCGAATGGGCGCCTCCGTCCCCGTGACCGCGATCTTCCTGCAGGTGTTGGGGGTCTACACCGTCTCCTACGGCTTCTCGCAGTTCGATGAGAAGATGCACGCCCCGGACGAGTTCGTCCGCCTGAGCAACTTCGAGAAGGGCCAGCAAGCCTACTGCCTCCTGCTCGAAGCGCTGGCCCGCTAAAACACCGCCGCCGCCCCTCACAGGGCGGCGTTCGTTTTACCTGTTACGGCGGGCCGGCCAGACCCTACTCACTTCGAGTGACTTTGTCATCGGCCTGAGCGTCCCCGACCTATGGCAAGTCGGGGACGCTTCTTTGATTGGTGGAGCTGGAATTGCCACTCCAAATTCTGCCACAGGCCTTCGGGCTGCATCCGGCAGTCGCAGTAGAGGAGCCCGGTGCCCTGTTGCAGAATTGGGCAGCGAGCGAGATAGCCCAGAGGATGCGCCACTGAGCGGGAGGTTCACAACATGACGAGCTATGACCAGCTTCCGTCCGACCTGCCCGCCCCCGCTGATGACGGCGCCTGCGCCCACCTGCCCGGTCTGGCGTTCCCGGCCATCCCCCTCCCTGCCACCGACGGTCGCCTCGTCGCTGTCGCCGCAGCCTCCCGGCTGATGCGCACGGTCCTCTACATATACCCCCGCACCGGGCGTCCGGGCGAGCCCCTGCCTACCGACTGGGACTTGATTCCCGGTGCGCGGGGCTGCACGCCTGAGGCCTGCGCGTTTCGGGACCATCACGCTGAGCTCCGGGCACTGGGCGCGCAGGTTTTCGGCCTCTCCACCCAGACGACCGAGTACCAGCAGGAGATGGTCGAGCGGCTCCACCTGCCCTTTCC
>JAQBPS010000324.1 GCA_028287415.1 Bacillota bacterium
ACCTGGGATCCGTTTGAAAAGCAATGGTCCCTGTACAAATGCTATGACTAACATTTCTATATAAAAGGTTCGCATACACGGTGAGCGCGACCCCTGCACCGCGCACCGATCCTGTAGAACCGCCGGACATTACAGGGCCACGGATTTCACGGATGCCACGGATTTTCAACGCAGACACAGATTACCGGACAAATATATATTTTATGTGTTTTGATCTGTGTTTATGTCCCCAAATCAGTGTAACCCGTGTAATCCGTGGCCATTAAAATGCCCGCGCTAAAGCTGCAGCTTGGGCTCCAGCACATCCCGCACCCGCCACGGATTTCACGGGTTCCACAGATTTTCAACGCAGACACAGATTACCGGACAAATAAATATTTTATGTGTTTTGATCTGTGTTTATGTCCCCAAATCAGTGTAATCCGTGCAATCCGTGGCCATTAAAATGCCCGCGCTACAGCTGCAGCTCAGGCTCCAGCACATCCCGCACCCGGCCCCCCAGAACGTTCAGCGACCCTTGCACCGCAGAGGATCCTGTAGAACCGGACATTATATGGCCACGGATTTCACGAATTCCACGGATTTTCAACGCAGACACAGATTACCGGACAAATATATATTTTATGTGTTTTAATCGGTGTTTATGTCCCCAAATCAGTGTAACCCGTGGAATCCGTGGCCATTAACACGCCCGCGCTATAGCTGCAGCTTGGGGTCCACGGCGCCCTCATCGTGAGCCGGACCACGGCAGTTGCGCGTGCACAGTTGTCCCAGCACCCTGACTTGACGTTACGCTCACCGTCCCGCCGAACAGAGCCGCCCGCTCAGCCATGCCGGTCAGGCCCCGCCCGCCCGGCGTACCGGCCGCCGGCATCGGCGCCGCCGCCTCAAACCCTCGCCCATCATCCGACACCGTCAGTAAAACTAGATCCGCCCGCAGGCTCTGCCGCACCGAGACCCTCGCAGCATCGGCATGCTTCGCCACATTGTTCAGCGCCTCCTGGAGGATCCGATACGCGGCCAGCGCCGCCTCCGCCGGCGGCTCCGGCGCCTCATCGCTGTGGAACTCCGTCGCGACGCCATGCTCGGCGCCCCACTGTGCGACATAGGCCCGCAGTGCCGCCGGCAGCCCCATCTGCTCCAGGAGGTGGGGGTGGAGGTTCTCCATCACCCTGCGCAGCTCCTCATGCGACCGCCGCAGGCTCTCCACCGCTTCTGCCACCCGCCCCCGGACCGCCGCCGGGTCCGGCGCCCGCAGCGCCAGTTCGAGTTTCCGCATCGGCGCTACAATCCCGCTCCCCAGCCAGTCGTGAATATCCCCGGCGATGCGCCGCCGCTCGGCGTCCCGGGCGCTGACCAGCTCGCCCACCCGGCTCTGCACAGCCGCAACCGCCTTCAGGTTGGCCGCCTGCTCCCGCGCCATCGAACGCTCCACCACCCAGGCGACCAGGAAGAACAGGCCGAGCCGCAGCAGGAGCAGGGAAAGGTTGAAGGGCGCGCCGTAGGGGTTGACCCAGATGTAAATCGCCGCGTATTCGAGGCTGTTGACCGCCAGCAACCCGTACAGCAGCACACGGCTGCCGGCAGACGGCGCCGTGAGCGACATCAGCATGTAAGCCGGCCACACCTCCGACCCTCGCCCGCCTGTGACCGCCACCATGGCCGATAGCAGGACTGTCCACAGCACCGAGTCGTAGTGGATGAGCCAGGGCCACGCCCGGCGCCGCAGGTAAAGCTCCACCAACGCGCTGGCAGCGCTCACCCCGAACACGGCCAGCACGGGCAAGCGCAAATACTCGGGGCGCCCCGACCCAACCAGGTAGATCACCAGCAGCACGCCCCAGCCGATTTCGGCCATGTTCTCGACTGGCACTTGCGGTCTGCGCACGGCTAACCCCACCAGGGGCGGGCGACAGGACCGCCGTCGCGCCAGGCTGCAATCGTGCGGCGGACCACCTCGACATGCTCGCGCTCATGCTCCACACAGCGCCGGAGCATTTTGCGGGGCGTCCAGTCCTCGTCGGACCCTTCTGCCCGGTAGATGCCGGACCGGAGCGATTCCGGCAGGCCGAGCAGTGCCCGGGTGCAGTGCTGAAGCCCCAAGTTCATGCTGGCGAACGTCTCCTCGGGCCACGGTTCCGGGAGCAGGGTCTCAACCGCCTACCGGCCCAGCACCCGGGTCAGGTACCAGCCCTGGGCGTCGCGCACGTGCTGCAGATTCCGCCGGATCGTGCGTTTGCCGTCCGGCGGCGCCCAGTCCAGGGCCTCTGCCGGCAACTCTGCCACCGCCTCCAGCAAATCCCGCCGGGCGTAACCTAGCCGACGTACGGCAGTCACAATGTCCGCAGCGTTCACGGCAATGTGGTCAGCCGCAAACAGGCCTACCGCGCCGCCGGACTGACCGAACTGCGCGACCTCCTGTTGTTCCGTGACCACCACGGTGATCGCTTCGGCATCCGGCAGAGCCATACGGGGCTCGCCGTGCTGCCTGAGCCAGCCATAGAACCCCGCGATGGCAGCCGGCGCACGGGCGACAGCCTCCGCCGGGGTGGGCGCCAGCCAGATGCAGCCGGGCTCCGCCAGCAGGTGACCCATCCATGGCCCTCCATCAATTCCGTCCAAACAGATTTCCTTTTGCAACTTATCCCCTCCCGCGAATAGTTATCAGGTTCTGCATCTTGGCGGCGCTACCTGCTGACGGTATGATGAGGTTGATGCGAGGAGGGAAGCTTATGGCCGAGGTTCGGGTACTGCTTGTGGAGGATCAGACCGTGGTGCGCGAAGGGATCCGCCAGCTGATCGAGAGCGAGCCCGACATGGCGGTGGCGGGGGAGGCGGGCACCGTCGCAGACGCGATCACGCTCGCCAGGCGCACAAAGCCTGACGTGGTCCTGCTCGACCTGAAGCTGCCGGATGGCAGCGGCCTCACCGCGGCAAAGGCAATGCTGGCCGAGCCCGACCCACCGGCGGTGCTGGTGCTCTCTACATATGAGGATGTCGCCCTGGTGCGCGCCGTGCTGGACATGGGCGCGAGCGGCTATATTCCCAAGTCCGCCTCCTTCCAGGAGATCGCCGGCGCGGTGCGCGCGGCAGCGGCGGGGAGTGTGGTGCTGCACCCCTCGCTTGCGGGCAGGCTCGCCCGCAGCGGCGGGGCGGGGGACGACCTGA
>JAQBPS010000341.1 GCA_028287415.1 Bacillota bacterium
AGAGTTCCTTGGTGACACAGCCGAGGAGGTCGACCCGGTTGACGACCATCATGATCGCTTCCCGGAGGTACCGGTAACCCTTGATGTGCGCGGGAATGCCAATTTCATGGATGATGGTGGTCACGTCGTTGTCCAGGCTCCGGGTCCGCTGGGGCACGTAGACCACGTGGGCTGGGTTTGGCGGCAGCGCTGGCGGCGTGATCGGCGTCGGCGTCGCGCCGGCGAGCTGGCGGATACGGGTGCCCAGCACATCCAGGCTGAACGGCTTGAGCACGTAGTAATCAGCGCCCATTTCCAGCACCTTCTGGGTGATGTTCTCCTGGCCGAAAGCGGTCAGCATTATGATCTTTGGCCGCACCGGCAGGTCCATGTTCCCCAGCTTTTCGAGGACGCCAATGCCGTCGAGGTGGGGCATGATGATATCGAGGATGATGACGTCGGGGACATTCTGGCGAATCGCATCCAGGACTTCAGCCCCGTTGTGGGCAACGCCCGCCAGTTCCAGATCGGGCTGCCCCTCCACGTAGGAGCGCAGGAGTTCACAAAAGTCGCGGTTGTCGTCGCCAATCAGAACCTTAATGGTACCCAATGTGCGCTGTCCACTCCCTTCATCGGGCGACACCTGATCGGAGCGTGCCGTCGGGCAAGGTCGCTCCCATGCAGCCTGACAGTTAAGGGTGAATAAATAATTCGCTGCCACCGAGGCATTTTCCCCCTTAGCGAACAGGGGGAGCGCCACGGTGCCTCAACAACACCCTAATTGTACGGGCGACTGCAGCCGATTGTCAATCATTGCCAGACGTTGGCCTTCCTACGCACCACCTTATCACGCGTACCGTTACACTCTCGTTACGCGGAAACTCGATACGCAAAAGAGAGCCCGGGAGGCGGGCCCTCCCGGAGACTGGTGGCGGTCGAGGGCAGAACGCCCGCTTCCTGGAGCATCCACTCGATGAGTGCACCGTACCCCCTGGTCGGATCGTTCACAAAGACATGGGTCACGGCACCGACGATGCGGCCGCCCTGAATGATCGGGCTCCCGGACATCCCCTGGACGATTCCGCCGGTCCTGTCGACGAGGCGGGGGTCCGTGATCTTCACGATCATGTTCTTGCCCTCAGATGTCGGCTGCCGCATCACCCGCTGAATTTCGACGGCGAACCGCTCCATCTTCTGCCCCTCCACCACCGTCAGGATCTCGGCGGCGCCCTCCTTGACCTGTTCCGCCATGGCGACCGGCACCGGCCCCGGGAAGAACGGGTTGATCAGGGGGCCATGCATCTGTCCGGAGATGCCGAAGCGTGTGTTCTTCTGGATGCTGCCGATCCAGTTGTCCTCATCCTTGAAGATGGCGATCTTTTCGCCGGGCAGCCCCCGCCGTCCCTTCTGGATCGATGTGACGACGGCGTCCACAATGTGCCCGTCACGCACATCGATGGCCTGGCTGGTCTCGGCATCGGCGATGACGTGGCCGAGTGCCCCATACTTGCCGCTGGCCGGGTCATAGAAGGTCAGGGTGCCAACGCCGGCTGCGCCATCACGGATGTACAGCCCGACCCGCCAGCGCCCTGTCTCCTTGTCCTTGACCGGCGTCACCTGCCGGGTCAGCAGCCGACCCTTGCGTTTGACCGTGAGCGCCGCCGGCCCGCCGGACTTACCTGCCTCCTCGAAGAGCCAGCCCGCCTGCTCCTCGCTGGTCACCTCTTTGCCGCCGATCTCAAGAATTGCGTCACCCAATTCGACGCCGGCATCCCGCCCCGGCTGGCTGAGGGCCCCGCCCTCGCCCCGAATCGAAGCATAGCCGACAACGATCACGCCGCGGCTCTTGAGCAGAACGCCGATCGAATGGCCGCCGGGCACCAGCCGAATCGGCGGCACCACATCGACAGTCACACGCCGGAACGGAATCAATCCAAACAGCCGCATATCGACCGTATACTGGCCGGTCTGAAGGGCTGCAATGCTGAGTGGTGCTGAGAGCGGAACCCGCAGTCCTGAAGGGTCAAGCCGCTCCCCGTTGAGCGTCAGAGCGCCCGCGTGGTCGGCGCTCACGTTTACACGGATTGGCAATTGCAGAGTGAACTCCTGCGCCTGACCCACAGGAAGCCGAACATGGTCCGGAAACATCACGAATGCGCGAAACTGCGATGTGCTGCAGAGGGCGAGAATCAGGGCGATCAGGAAGAGCCCTACCGCCCTACGCCGCTTCTCCCGGGTTGACATCGGGGCGTCCCTCCCTATGGCATCTGCTCCCGGGACCTCGCTGCCCTCTCAAATAAGGTTTCCGCGCCGTGCGTCGATTATGCGGGACATAATCAGGCCGCTCCTGACCATTGTGAAAACAATCTGTAAGCAGGGATTGTGCCCGCCGCGTTGAACTCACTCTCCTTGGGAACCACGTCCGCCGAAAAATCCGGAAGACGATGAGGAGGGCATACGTGGACAATTGGCGCGTCCTCCTGGACCTTGACGGCACCGTGGCCCAGAACGCCGGGCGACGCGTGCTTGTGCGCGAGCAGGGCATCCCGATTTCCGACGCACAGTACGGGGAAGCACTCCTGGAAACTTTAGGCTGGACCGGCGAGCAGTTCCAGGCCTGGTGGCACGCACACCAGGAGGAGATCTATCACGAAGCCGAAGTACTCCCCGGCGCAGCGGAGACGGTGCGCATGCTGAAGGAGCAGGGCGCTCACATTGCCGTGGTGACAGCGCGGCGCGCCGAAGCTACGGCCGTCACAACAGAGTGGCTCCACCGGCATGACTTCCCATTTGACCAGATGATCTTCAGCGCTGACGACAAGGTAGCGATCGCCCGGGAACTCTCCCTCAACATCGGCTTTGAGGATGACCCGTGGGGCGCCACCGCCCTTGCCGAAGTCATGCCGATGGTCCTGGTCGAGAACTTCAAGAACCGCGGTCTCGCAATCACGCACCCACACGTGCACCGGGTCACCGGCTGGCATGAAGTGCACCCGCTGCTCGGGCGGCTGGCTGCCGGAACCGCATCGCAGGTACCGACTCCTACGTTGGCGGATTAATCGTTTGAGGAAGGACAGGGCGACATGAAATCTGGCGCAACGCTGGGCAAATGGCTGGACATGCCCCTGGGCGGCTCGAAGGCGACATGGCGCCGCTTCTGGAAAGACAGTGCCCTGGCCTATCTCTTCCTGCTGCCCGCTATTGTGATCCTTGGAACATTCTCCTTTTATCCTGTCATCAAGGCATTCATCATGAGTTTGTACGAGTGGAAGGCGCTCAGCCCGGAGCATACGTATATCGGGCTCGCCAACTACCAGGAACTCTTCAGGGGTTTCTTCGATTTCAGCAAGGACCATGAGTTCCGCCGGGCGGTGTGGAACACGCTCGTTTATATCGCCGGCACCGTGCCGATCGAGATCGGACTGGCGCTCGGCATTGCGCTGCTGCTCAACCGCAAGCTGCGCTTCCGCTCCATGTACCGGCTCGCCTTCTTCACCCCATACGTCACCACCGTCGTCGCCGTCGCCATCATCTGGCGCTGGATTTACGACGAGAACTACGGCCTGCTCAAACAGATCCTCGGCTGGTTCCACATCGCCTCGCCCAAATGGCTGCTGGACCCCCACTGGAGCATGTTCACGATCATTGTGGTGGCGATCTGGAAGAGCCTCGGGTACACAACCGTCATCTACCTGGCGGGCCTTCAGAACGTGGACAAGGAACTGATGAACGCCGCCAAGGTGGACGGTGCAACCAGCTCGCAGGCTTTCCGCCACGTGACCTGGCCACTGCTCTCGCCAACCACCTTCTTCGTCGCCATCACATCGCTGATTGGCGCCTTCAAAGTGTTCACGGAGATCTTCGTTCTATACGGCGGCGAGCCCGGCAAGGGGCGGTCCGCACTCACCATCGTCTACTTCATCGTGGAGCAGGCGCGTGACCGCTATGATCTTGGCTTTGCCTCCGCTGCGGGCTACGTGCTCTTCCTCATGGTGATCGCTGTCACGCTGGTGCAACTCTGGTACGCCAAGCGGCACGTCCACTACGACTAAGGAGGGGCCAACGGTGAATTCCCGCGCAAAGATCAGCCTTCGCAACATGCTGGCCTCGTTCGGTTCCCACGCAGCCCTGGCGCTAGGCAGCATCATCATGCTCCTGCCGTTCTACTGGATGACGAACACCGGCCTCAAGAGCTATGAGGAAACGCTGAAATTCCCGGCGACCTGGTTTCCGAGTGCGCTGCACTGGGAGAACTTCAGTACCGTCTTCCAACTTGATCCCATGTGGGGCCGGTACTTCTTCAACAGCTTCTACATCTCGATCGTCACCGTCGTCTGCGAGGTGATCTTCGCAGTGCTGGCCGCCTATGCGTTCAGCCGCATGGAGTTTATCGGCAAGAATATCGTCTTCTTCCTCTTCCTCGCGACGATGATGGTGCCGGGCGAAGTGCTGCTGGTGCCTAATTACCAGACCATCAAGACCCTCGGGTGGATCAACCGCTACGCCGCGCAGATCGTGCCGTGGAGCGTCTCGGTGTTTG
>JAQBPS010000286.1 GCA_028287415.1 Bacillota bacterium
AGATCGAAGCCCTGAAAACCGAAAGGGGGCAATCCAATGCGGTGGCCGGACAGCGTCACGATCGTTGAGGTCGGACCTCGGGACGGGTTGCAGGACCAGCAAGTCATCCTCCCCACGGAAGCCAAGCTGCGCTTCATTCAACTACTGGCCGCTGCGGGATTCCGGCGAATCGAGGCGACCTCCTTCACACACCCCAAGTGGATTCCACCGCTGGCCGATGCCGATGCGTTGGCGGCCGGATTGGGCGCCATTCACGGCCCCGCCGGAGCGATCACCTGGAGCGCGCTCATTCCCAATCAGCGAGGGTATGATCGGGCGCACGCTGCCGGGATCCACGAAGTGACCCTGGTGGTCTCTGCCAGTGAGAGCCACAACAAGGCCAACATCAACCGCAGTGTCGCCGAATCGCTGGCCGGCTTCCGGGAGATTACCCAGCACGCGCGACGGGATGGCATTCGGGTGCGCGGCGCAATCGCCACCGCATTCGGCTGCCCCTTTGAAGGGGCGGTACCGCCCCAGCAGGTAATCGCCATCGCCCGTGCCTATGGCGAGATGGGTGTCGACGAGCTCTGCCTGGCCGACACCATTGGATCCGGGCAGCCACGTCAGGTCTTTGAACTCTTTGAAGCGGCGGCCGCAGCGTGCCCGCAGATTCCTCTGGCCGCTCACTTCCACGACCGCCGGGGCTATGGTCTGCCCAACGTGCTGGCCGCCCTGGCGGCGGGGGCGACCGTGTTTGACAGTTCCGTAGGGGGGCTGGGCGGATGCCCATACGCACCGGGCGCGCCGGGGAACATTTCCACCCGAGCGATTGTGGCATTTATGGCCGATATGGGCGTGAAGACCGGAATCGATCTGGATGGCGTGGCGGCAGCGGAGCACCAGGTTTTGCAAATGCTCCGGGAAACGGCGACACCACACTAAGGAGGAGACGCAGTTGAAAAGAATCCTTTCGCTGAACATCGCGCTCGCCCTTACACTTTCCCTCATCGCCGGCTGCTCCGGCGGGAACAAATCCAACGGGCAGACCACGGCACCGGCACCGGACAAGACAGCAGCATCCACTGGGAAACTGGTGCTCAAGTTCGCCACCACCGACGAGGATAACGGCGTTGACCACATCATCACGCAGCAGTTCAAGCAGCGCCTGGTGGAGCTGAGCGGCGGCAAGATGGATGTAGACCTGTTCATGGCAGGGCAGATGGGCGATGAGAAGCAGGCCCTCGAGCTAATGAAGATGGGCGAACTGGACGTTGGGTACAACGCCATCCAGGGTGACCTGTACTATAAGGACCTGAGTGCGATCTCGATCCCGTTCGTCTTCCCGGATGTGGACGCCATGGACCGGTTCATGGCGGGTCCCGTGGGCGACAAGATCAAGCAGGCGCTCCTTGAGAAGGGCGGCGTCCGTTACGAGGGCATGTTCGACTTCGGGGCCCGCTACTTCACCTCCAACAAGCCATTCAAGACCCCTGCGGAAATGAAGGGGATCAAGATCCGGCTGCCCCAGATCCAGAGTTGGATCGACATCTTCAAGGAGATCGGCGCTGCCCCGACCCCGATCGCCGCCACCGAGATCGTCACCGCCCTGAAGACCGGCACCGTTGACGGGCAGGAGAACTTCCTCTCCAACATCGCCGGCCGGCAGATGTGGGAGTATCAGAAGTACCTCATCGCGACGAAGCATGTCAGCCTGCCGCAGACATGGCTGGTGAGCGAGAAGGCCTTCCAGAAGCTCTCTGCCGATCAGAAGCAGTGGCTCGAGCAGGCGATCAAGGAGGCCATCGCCTTTGAGCGCCCGCAAGTGGAGCAACTGAACGCGGGGTTCATCAAGCAGTGCACCGACAAGGGCATGACCCTCATTGAGCCCGACCGTGCCGCCTTCGTGAAGGCTGCCCAGCCGGCGATCGACAAGAGCCTGAAGGGCATGGCGCCCGGCGTCCAGGAAGCCGCACAGGCCGCCATCAAGGGAAAATAGCATGCGCAACATACTCGAGCAGCTCGAACGTGGCCTGACGGCGCTCGTTGCCGTGGGGATGATCCTGCTCTTCGGCGTGATCTTACTGGCCGTCTTCTTCCGGTATGTGCTGTCCCTCCCGCTCACCTGGAGCGAGGAGACCGTCCAGATGCTGAGCATCTGGATGGTCCTGCTGGGCGCAGCGGTGGCGGTGGGCAGGTCTGAGCACCTGCGGGTGGACGTGCTGGATCGCTATCTCGCCCGCTGGTCCGCCCGCAGCAAGGCCCCTTTGCAGCTGCTGCTCATTCTCTGCGAGGCGCTCTTCGCCTGGAGCCTGCTGGTAGGCGGCTGGTTCATGGCCCAGGACCGGTGGGACGTCCCGCAGACCACGATCCCCTTGAACCAGGGATGGGTCTACATCGCAGCGCCCGTCGCTGCCGGCGTGATGCTGGTATTCTTGTTTGTTCAGGCCTGGGACCAGGTAAAGCTCATGTTCGGGCACAGGGGGTAAAGGCGTGTTATATGCTGTACTCGGGATCTCACTGGTAGTCCTGCTCCTTGGGGGTCTGCCCGCTGCCTTCGCCCTGGGCTTCAGTTCCGAAATCTACCTGGCCATGCAGCGTGGGGTGCACGCCATCCCCTGGGCCATCCTGGCCCAGCGCACGGTTTACGGGCTGAACAACTTCAGCCTGCTGGCCATCCCCCTTTTCCTGCTGGTGGGCCACATTATGAATGAATCCGGCATGACCAACCGCCTCTTCGGCTTCGCCCGGGCCCTTGTGGGGCCGATGCGGGGCGGCCTCGGGCAGGTAACCGTCGTCTCCGGCATCATCATGGCCGGCATGTCCGGCTCGGCGGTGGCTGATGCCGCAGGCCTGGGATCGGTCGCCATCGACGCCATGGCGGAACAGGGCTACGACAAGGACTTCGCCACCGGGCTCGTCGCCGGCGTCTCACTGATGGGGCCGATCATTCCCCCGAGCGTCCCGGCGGTGCTCTACGCCATTCTGGCGGGCGTCTCCGTCAACGGCCTGCTCATCGCCGGCATCATTCCCGGGCTCCTGATGGGCCTTGCCTTTATGGTCTACGTCGCAGTGGTGGCCCACCGCAGGAACTTCCCCATCGGCGCGCACCTGACCTGGCAGACCGTGTGGCAGGGGCTGCGGCAGGGGTTCCTCCCGCTCATGACCCCGGTTTTACTGATCGGCGGCATGCTAAAGGGGATCTTCACGGCGACCGAGGCTGCGGCCGTTGCTGCGCTGTGGGCCGTCCTGGTTGCGACGCTGGTTTACCGCTCGCTCAGCCTGGCCAAGCTGTGGGCGATCTTCAAGAAGACCGCCATCGACAGCGCCGTCGTCATGTTCATTCTGGGCGTCTCGAACATCTATACCTGGCTGCTGACCAGTGCCCGCATTCCGCAACTGCTTTCCACGCAGATCTTTGCCTGGACGCATAACTACGCCCTGGTGCTGCTGTTGATCACGCTCCTGCTGCTGTTGCTGGGCTGCTTCGTCTCGTCCACGGTTTCGATCAACCTGCTGACGCCCATCGTGGTGCCGTTAATCGTGGCCGTGGGGGGCGACCCGCTCTTCTTCGGGGTCTTCATGATCCTGGTCCTGATGATCGGCGAACTGACGCCGCCCTTCGGTATGGTGCTGTTCGCCCTGATGCGGGTGACTGGCTTCTCCCTGAACCGTGTCGTAAAGGCCTCGCTCCCGTTTTATATCCCGGTCATTGTCGTAATCGTGCTCTGTGCGATCTTCCCCGCCATCGTGACCTGGCTGCCGCACCTGCTGGTCAACTAGCGAAAGGCTATTGCTTAACTGCTGCCAGCGGGTTTATACTATTGGGCGAATCGGAAGGGGGTGGCTACGGCAGAAGACGCATCTTCTGCCGAGTCCTGTGATAAATCAATTCTGTAAATCTATCGGTCACCATCAGGTTGATAAAATACCATGGCGACATGAACAAGCTATACGATTACTCAAAATGTCCCTGGCAGCTGGTTTGGCGTGGTACCTGGCCTTGCTTGTAGTACCGCACCAGAATCCTTACTTTGCGCCCCTGGCCGTCGTGATCACTTTTCAGGCGACGGTCGCGGATACAGTGGCAAAAGCGTGGTATCGGATCGCAGGCATCGCTGGCGGTGTGGCGGTCTGCCTGTTGATCAGCCATGGACTGCATGTGGGAGCGGTTACGGTCGGACTGGCCGTTTTGGTTGGTGTGGCGCTCTCGACCGCACTGCACCTTGATCCACAAATTACGTCGCAGGTGGGCGTTACGGTGGTGATGGTGCTGGCGTCCAGCAGCACGCCGCATTACGCGGAATACCGTATCTTTGAATCACTGCTGGGTGCAGTTGTCGGTTTGGTTGTGAACGCCCTCGTTATGCCACCAAACGGTGTCCCGCTCGCGGAGAAGCGGATTTTGGCGATAGCGGACTTGCTTGCTGCGAGCCTCTTAAACCTGTCCCATGCGGCACAATCGGCGCGTCGCGCATCGGTTCAACCGATAGCCAGGGAAATCGAAGTGCGAATGCGCAGTGCGTTTCAGGCGTTGCGAGCAGCGGAAGCCAGCACGAAGCTGAACCCGTTCTTACAGACCGGACGGGCCAGGTTAAGCCAACTGGCCGTGGCACTGGGCGAGCTGGAGAAGGTCGGTATTCAAGTGAGGGGCATTGCGCGGGGATTGCACGACCTGGCACCAGGCATCGATTGCTGCCAGGCTGGTCTGGATGATGCTTTGAAGGATACGGCAGCCTGTGTGGTTGCGTTCCGTCGGGCTGTCGCGAACCCTTCTGATGAAACGTTCCAGCTGGTGGCGGTTGCTGTTGCCGAAGCGCGTATGAGCCAGGTGGATTGCCTGTCTTACCTGAAAGAGACGGCGTCGCTGACGGAGCTGCGTGATTTGGGTGCGATCCTCGCTGATTTAGACCGCATCCTTACAGAGGTCTGTGTCGATCTACGGAATCACCGTGGACGGGTGGTCGTTGATCACCTGATAGCTTACGGCTATGATTAACGTCGTGGTCCGGCACGACAAAGGGCGCCATGGTTTAACCATGGCGCCCTTGATCGTAATCGTTAGGTTACGGGGTCGCACCGTTGGTCCAGAAATTGACGTGGACGTTCCCCTTCACACCGGGCAGCTTGAAGAAGGCGACCGGATTGCTGAGGACCTGTGTGGCCATCCCCTCGGGCTTCAACACCTGGGCCTCGATGTGCCAGATGCCGTCCACGAGCCGGGCGTCGCCGATCAGCTCGATCCGATAACCGCCGGTGGCCTGCATGCCGCCAGCGATTCCCACGAGGAGGCCGTCGTTGGTCGTAACCACCTTGTAGGAAGCAGCCTGCTCCACGGTCAGGGCGCCCGACCACGCACGCAGCTCCTCAGGCAGAGCGGACTCGGCAACAACGGTGGGCATGACCTGCGCATCGCCGCCCTTCACCTTGGCGTTCGGCAGCGCCGAGAGCATCTTGACCTCGACGTTGCCCTTCATCCCATTCAGCGAGAAGTAGCCAACCGGATTGGTGATCATCGTGACGGCCGGCCCGGTGGGCGCCACAACCTTCGCCTCGATCATCCAGGTGCCGTCGACCAGCTTGGCGCTCACGATCTCAATCGAGTAGCCACCGGAGGGTTGCTGGCCACCGGCGATCGCCAGGTAGCTACCGTTGGCGGTCGTGACCACCTTGTAGCCGGGGAGCCCGCCCTCGATCTTCTGGGCGCTAGCCCAGGCCCGCAGCTCTTCGGGCGCA
>JAQBPS010000353.1 GCA_028287415.1 Bacillota bacterium
CTCTGCCGCCCCTTGCTGATCGGTGACTCACGGGTCGTCAAGCGGGCGATGGCCTCCACAGGCGTCACGCTGAACATCAACCCGGTCACTAACCCGAGCGAGGGCCGCTTTGAGTTGGGCGCCATTGACCTGATCGACCTTCAGAATGTAGACATTGAGACCCTCGAGTGGGGCAAGGTGCAGGCCCAGGCCGGCCAGGCCGCCTTCGAGTACATCGTCCGCTCGATCGAGCTGGCCAAGGCTGGTGAGATTGATGCCGTCGCCACGGCGCCGATCAACAAGGAGGCCCTCAAGGCCGCCAAGGTCAACTTCATCGGCCACACGGAAATGTACGGTGAGATGACCGGCACCGCCGACCCGCTCACCATGTTCGAGGTGAAGGGACTGCGCATTTTCTTCCTCACCCGCCACCTCTCGCTCGCCAGGGCGATCACCCAGATCACGAAGCAGCGGACTCTCGACTACCTGCATCGCTGCAAGGAAGCGCTGGAGCGCCTCGGCGTCCAGGACCCGAAGATCGTCGTCGCCGGCCTCAACCCGCACTCAGGTGAGCACGGCCTGTTCGGCGATGAGGAGGGGCGGGAGCTGGAGCCTGCCATCGCTGCGGCCCGGGAGCAGGGCATTGACGCGCACGGTCCCTGGCCCGCCGACTCGGTCTTCTGGCACGCGGCCTCGGGCCGCTATGACGCGGTGCTGAGCCTCTATCACGACCAGGGCCACATCGCTGCAAAAATGTACGACTTCCACCGGACCGTCTCCCTGACCAACGGCCTGCCGTTCCTGCGCTCCTCCGTCGATCATGGCACCGGGTTCGACATCGCCGGCAAGGGTGTCGCCAGCTCTGTCTCGATGGAAGAGGCGATCAAGGTCGCTGCCCGTTACGGACATTCGTTCCGCAAATAGGACTCCAGCCTGAATCGGGGAGACGTGTGGATGAACGCAGCAGCTGAGCAGCCGAAACTAGACCTGAAAACACTCACAGCCGTAATTGTCACGATCCTCTCCTGGGGCTCTGCCTTCGCAGGCATCCGCGCAGCACTAGCCGCTTATTCCCCGGCGCATGTCGCCTTACTCCGCTACGGCACCGCTTCGGTGGCCCTGGCGGTCTACGCCGTGGTCACAGGTATGAAACTACCTGCCCTCAAAGACGTTCCAGGCCTGGCGGGTATCGGACTGTTGGGGATCGCGTTCTACAACGTGGCTCTGAACTACGGCCAGACAGTCGTGCCGGCCGCAACCGCCAGCTTCCTCATCGCCTCCGCCCCCGTCTGGATGGCCGTAATCGCCTACTTTCTCTACAACGAGCGGCTGCGCATGTGGGGATGGGTCGGCAGCGCCGTGTCGTTCGCAGGCGTCGCGGTGATTGCTATGGGCAGGAGCGGCAGGCTGCAAGTCGAACTCCATGCGCTGATCATCCTGAGCTGTGCCCTCGCAACGGCCATCTATTCGCTGGGGCAAAAGCGGTTCCTCGCCAAGTATAGCGCCCTGCAGTGCACAGCCTACGCCATCTGGTTCGGCACCCTCTGCATGCTGCCGCTCGGCTCCGGGGTCGCCGCAGCCGTCGCCGCAGCCCCGGCTACAGCCACGCTTTCGGTCCTGTACATCGGGATCGTCCCGGGTGCGCTGGGCTACGTGACGTGGTCCTATGCCCTCAGCCGTCTGCCGGCGTCGGTGGCGGGCACCTTTCTTTACCTGGTCCCCGCGATGGCGCTTCTAACTGGCTGGGTATGGCTGCGCGAAGTGCCGTCTCCCGTTTCGCTTGTTGGCGGTGGACTCGTCCTTGCTGGCGTGGTGCTGGTGAACCAGCTCGGCAAGGGGAAACGATAAGCTGTTATCGACCTGAGGAGCGGCTGCGCAGGCAGCCGCTCTTTGCATGTGCGACCCCCTTCGTTGCCCGTGAGCAACAAGCTGTCATGGACATATTATGTCGTGTGCTCATTTGAATGGGCATGATCCAGACGGAGGGGGTGTTGACAGTCCAATCCGCCTGTCGGCGCCGAGGGCTAGCGGCGTCTCAGTTCATCACCAGAGCGAAACCCGGACAGGAGCGTCCATGCGCAGGCTGCCGTCCCCGGGTACCACAGTGCCCACAGTGTCAACAGTGCCCACCGGGGCCACCGGGGCCGCCTGGACCGCCTGGACCGCCGGGGCCGCAGGGGGCGGAGGGAGCGGAAGGGCCGCAAGGGCCTCAGGGACCACAGGGACCACAGGGACCACAGGGACCACAGGGACCACAGGGACCACAGGGACCACAAGGGCCACAGGGACTGCAAGGAGCGGAAGGGCCACAAGGGCCACAGGGACCACAAGGGCCACAGGGACCACAAGGGCCACAGGGACCACAAGGACCGCAGGGACCGCCCGGGTCTCAGCCCTGCTGCCCCTGCACGAACCTGCTGATCAACGGCGGGTTTGATGATACCGTTGGCAGCCTCGCCCCATGGACCACCGCCGGTGGGGTGACACAGTCCACCACCAATGTTCACAGTGGCAGGGCTACCGGGCCCGGCACGTTCTTTGCAGCTTCTGCGATGCTGCCACCTGGCTCTTCCATCTGCCAGTCGGTGGCGGTCAACGGAGGCTGTTGCTACACGTTAAGCTTTGCGGCCAGCGTCCGGGGCTCAGGCGTGCTCACGGCGACCGTGCAGTTCTTCGCGGTGCCCCCGGCGGTCTGTACGCCGCCGGCCAATCCCGCCATGGTGCCCAACCTTGTGGCGCCCGCGGCGCATAACGACTTCTGGTTCTTCGAGTTCGTCGTATGTGCCCCCGCTGGGACGACCAGTGCCTGCATCTGTTTCGCCGAGCAGGGCCAGGGGGCTGCATCCGTAGCATTCGTCGACAACGTGGCGTTTCACAATACGGGCGGGCCATGCAACTGTTGAGGGTGGGTATACCTGAGGAGTAGCTGCGAGAGCGGCTGCTCTTTTTTTGAAAATCCCGTTGCAATTCGCCCACAGGCGGAGTATAGTACTGTTTCGTACAGAACGTTCTCCACAAAACGAGGTGACAGAATGCCCGTTCAGCGGGAAGAGCTCGCTCAGCTCTGGCGTGAGATCAACCGTGAGATGCACGACTCCTTCCGGCAGGCATTCAGCGGTTATGATCATTCCCCCGTAACGCTGATCCTGATCCGGGAGACCGCCAAAGAGCCGGGCATCACCATCAGCGAACTGGCCCGGCGCGCCGGCATCGTCAAGAGTCATGTCTCCAAACTGGTGGACCAGCTCGTCCAAAAAGGCTACTTCGAGAAGCGTCCCGACCCCGCCGACCAGCGCCTCGTGCGCCTCTACCTGACCGAGCACGCCGCACAGATCAAGGCGGAACTCGAGGGTCAGCTCCTGTCCGTCCTGAACGGGATCATCAGCGAGGTGCCCGAGCACGAGGTCGAAGCGATCGTGCACGGACTCCGGCTGCTCCGATCGGCCCTCCAAAAGTCGAATGAGAAGGTGAACACATGATCCGGCTCTTCCGCCACCTCAAACCCTTTGCGACCATGCTGGCTGCGGTCCTCGTGCTCCTGTTCCTGGGCGCCCTCGCCGAACTCTACCTGCCGACCCTCATGTCCGACATCATCAACCAGGGCGTCGTCAAGGGCGACACTGCGTATATCTGGAAGGTCGGCGGCTACATGCTGCTGATTGCAGCCGGCGGCGCCGTCACCGCGATCGCCTCGACCTACTTCTCCGCGCGGATCGCTGTCGGCCTCGGCCGGGATCTCCGCAACCGGGTCTTCACCCGCGTCGAGAGCTACTCCCTGCATGAGTTCGACAAGATCGGCACCGCTACGCTGATCACCCGTACGACCAACGACATCACGCAGATTCAGACCGTGGTGGTCATGATCCTGCGCATGATGGTCAGCGCCCCCATGATGGTGATCGGCGGCCTGATCATGGCCTTCTCCAAGGACGCGACGCTCTCGCTCGTGCTCGTGGTCGCGATTCCGCTGATCGCAGGCGCAATCGCTCTCATCGCCAGCAAGGGCATTCCGCTCTTCTCGGTGCTCCAGGTGAAGCTCG
>JAQBPS010000380.1 GCA_028287415.1 Bacillota bacterium
GTCCAGCCGCTGTTTCGTGAGGAACCAGGTGACGGCCGCGGGCATCGCGATATACCGGAGCAGCCCCGGCAGCGCTGCGACCAGCGGAATCCGGCTGATCAGGAACATGACAGCCATGGCCGCCCCGAAGACCCCCGCCTGTCGGAAGCTGACGGGGAAGGGCAGCCGCACCCGCTCGATCTGGTAGATCACCCGCTCCGTGGACCAGACCTGCCGGTAAGTGCGCAGGCGGACCTTGTCGATCTCCATCGCGCTAGCGTCCTATGACCCACTTGGCAAGTCCGACCGCTGCATCCTTGAACGCCCCGCCCGCAAAAACGAAGAGCGCCACGATCACCGCGAAGGCGGCAAAGCCCAGGAACTGCGTCATCTGGCGCTTGACGAGGTAGTAGAGCGCAATCGCGGCCACGATCGGGGCGAACAGGGCGGCTACATTGGTGCTGATCCAAGTACCGATGTTGACCCCCGGGTCGAGACCACTGCCGCTGCCGGCGGGGCTGCTCGGGTCGGCCAGGGCAATGCCTGCGGTGAGGATTAAGGTGGAGACGGAGGCCAGCAGACCGGTGACAAAGCGACGCATGGACGGTCATTCCCCTTTCTGAAGCATGTCGGCTACATACCAGCGGCCATCGCGCTCGGCCAGCTTTACGGTGTAGCGATAGGTGTAGCGGGCGCCGGAAGCCGGGTCCTGGACGGCCACCTCCGCCATGGCCCATGTGCCGTCGTTCGTCTTGACCAGCTTGAGGCCGGAGACCTGCTGAAAGCTCCAGCCCGCCTTTATGGGGTTGAGTTTGGTCTCCGGTGTCAGGTAGTAGGTCACGTCGCCGCCGCTCAGGTAGGCCTTGAAAAAGTCGGTCAGGAGCGACTGGGCGCGGCCGCCCGCGTCACTGGTCTCCTGCCCGTAGTACGCCGGCTCAGCGAAAGCAGCGGCCTCGGGCGCCGGCAGCAGGGACGGGTAGTCATAGACCACCCAGCCGCTCCCCGCTTTGCTCACAGGCACCGCCAGGAAGACCGTCCGGGCGGGGAGCGCCTTGGCCTCGGTCTTCCGGGTCTCCTTGCCGTCCTTGTCCTTCGTCACCGTCACGTTGTTCTGGAACGGGACGACGCGGGCCGCAACCGTTACCAGCCACCGGGTCGGCGATGCCGGCCTGACGGCGTATACCCATGTCTGCTCCACCTGCTGACCGGCATCATCAGCGCCGGGGGCCCATCCGGCCTGGCGGTCAAGTGACCGGGCCAGGAAGGGCTGAAGCCGTGCGGCCCGCTCATCGGCGCCGCCGGCCGTCCAGGTCAGGTACTCCCTGGCGAACATCTCCGGCGCCGCCCGCAGTCCAGCGGGCTCAACCGCCGGCTTGGCATCGACCCCTGGCTCCGCCGCCCTGGCGGGGGTCTGGGGCAGAAACGAGAGAATGCCCCGCACAAAAACCCAGCCCAGCACAATCCAGAGCGTCCAGCGCAGGAATCCCCGACCTGCGCTCTTCCATCGCATACCCGTCCCTCCGATTCACGTATCGCATCACTCATAAAAATTCAGTGTGTAGTGCCACTTACCCTCTTTAAAGGAAACATATTATTGTGTGCAATGTTTGGAATAGGACATATTTAAGCACCCGGCGCTGCGGTTATTGGTATGGGTGTAAGGGCCGGAGTTTTGCTTTATCTAACACGGATTAGTGCGGATTACACAGATTACACTGATTTACCTGTGTAATAATCTTTAGGTCTGGGTGGGGTGTTGAAAATATATATTTAAACACCCCACCCCGACCTTATAGGACATCCCCAAAAGGAAAATCCATGCAGATCAGTGTTCATCCGTTGTAATCTGTGATAAAAATGTCCGGAAGACACCCTCACCCGGTGCCCGGGGCCGCACGCAGGCGGCGACGATGCAAAATAAAAAAGCCCGGAGACCATATAGGCCTCCAGGCTAAGTCACAGGTTCAAGGTTGCCCTCCCACCTCCTGCGGCGGGTACTGGAACGGGTACAGGAACGGGTACTGCGGCGGGTACGTCAGCGGCGGCGGCGCCTGGACCGGCGCATACATGTCGAGGAACTGCCGATACGTGCCAGGTGACGAATTGACATACGGGTGCTTGAACCACTCCCGGGGCAGCTCGATCGTCCCCTTAACCGACTCCAGCGCCCGGGCGAAAGAGGCGGCGTGCGCCTCCTCCCGGTTGCCCAGGAACATCAGCGTATCCCGGCTGCCCGGGTCCTCAACAACGTTCACCAGATGGAAATACAGGTCCCGTGCCCGCAGTTCTGCGGCAATGTCGCTGTACAAATCGGTGATGATGTTGCCCGTGACATCCGTGTATTTGGATGACCACTCGTTGCCGGTGGCATCCCGCATCTTGATCACGATCCCATGCTGCCTGGCCAGCTCGGCGACCATCTCCCAGTGGGAGATCTCCTCCGTGCCGATATCCTCCAGCAGGTCCCGGATCTCAGGGATATTTGTATTGAAGCGCTGGGTCAGGTAAGTAGCGAGCGCAGTCGCCTCCGAGTCGGCGCCGGCGTACTGTTCCAGGATAAGCTGCCCCCAGCGCGGATTCGGCTCCTGCACCCTGACCGGCCGGAGCAGCTCCTTCTTGTGGATGAACAAACCAGGGTCACCTCCCCCTCCCATCAGCTTACGTCGGGGAGCGGTGAGATGCCCCCTCACATCCCTGGGTGGGCAGCACATATGTATAAAAGCAGAGCGGAGCGCCGGGTTCATTCCGGCGCTCCGCGGGGGAGCATCCGCTCTCACTCCCCCCTACTGCAAGGCGCAGGGGGCGAGACTTACGTCTCGCCCCCTGCATAGGACGATGGGCCACCATTCCCATCGCACTTGCGGCCGGCGGGTCACCACTCCGCCTGCCTGTGAAACCAGCTCCCGCCCGATCTTGTCGCACCGCTACGACCAGCCGTTTGAGAGCGCGAGTCGCCATTACTGGCAACTACGTGCCACCATTATACCATGTTTCGCAATACCATGTGCGAGCATTTTCCAGACGTACCACGGCCGAGCCGTTCTCCGATCGAAGCTGTCGATCGAAGCGATAGAACCTATTGAAAAGGGCTTTCGCTGGGAAGCGTGAATTATAATTACCGTAGCAAAGAATCCTAAACCGGAAAGGAGCGGTTTCATCATGGCAGCCACAACGAACGAGTGTGCCTGGTGCGGTTCCCCGGTCAAGCAGGAGCAGGAAACCCAGGAGGCAGCGCAGTTCTGCCCTGAGTGCCAGCAGACTTACGAGGTCGAAGCATGCCGCTCACTGCATCCCATGGAAGAGCGCCATCCCTACAACGACTAAGCGCCTGTGCAAACGCCACCCCCGTCTCCGGGGGTGGCGTTTTTTT
>JAQBPS010000390.1 GCA_028287415.1 Bacillota bacterium
ATAAAATCAGACTAATGCCCGGAAATCCGTGGAATCAGTGAAATCCGTGGCCAAATAAAGTCCGGAAAGGCTCAACTCCCCGTACACGGGCGGTTGAGCCTTTCCGCGTGTCTAGGCCAGGTTGCCGCAGTCATACCCTTAGGCGCGAAAGGAGGGGGCTGCGCATGCCCAAGCGGGCGCTGGTGACCGGCATTACCGGTCAGGATGGCGCATACCTGGCCAGGTGGCTGATCGCGAAGGGGTACGAGGTGTATGGCGCATGCCGCCGCAGTGCATCGGGCAGCAACTGGCGGCTCGCGGAGCTGGGCGTTGCGGACCAGGTTCGAATGGTGCCGATCGATCTGCTGGAGTTCAGCAACGTGCTCCGAACCATCGATCAGGTCGCCCCCGACGAGGTATACAACTTGGCGGCGCAAAGCTTTGTCGGCATTTCATATGAGCAGCCGATTTACACCGCCGAGGTGGATGCGCTCGGGGTAGCCCGGCTGCTGGAGGCGATCCGGGGGCTGGCCGCGACTACCCGATTCTACCAGGCCTCGACATCGGAAATGTTCGGCAAGGTACAGGAGGTGCCGCAGCGCGAAACGACGCCGTTCTACCCGCGCAGCCCGTATGGGGTTGCGAAGCTCTACGGTCACTGGCTTACGGTCAATTACCGGGAGTCGTACGGCCTCCATGCGTCGTCGGGCATTCTGTTCAATCATGAGTCGCCGCTGCGGGGCGAGGAGTTTGTCACGCGGAAGATCACAACGGGGTTTGCCCGCATCAAGCATGGCGGTGCCGGGCCACTGGCGTTGGGCAACCTGGACGCCAAGCGGGACTGGGGTTTTGCGGGCGATTATGTACGGGGCATGTGGCTGATGCTCCAGCAGGAGACACCGGGCGACTATGTGCTGGCGACCGGGGAGACCAGGTCGGTGCGGGAGTTTGTGGAGCGGGCGGCCGACGCTGCCGGGTTCAAGCTTGCATGGGACGGGGAAAGGGAGCAGACGCGGGGTGTTGATCAGCGGACGGGCCGGGAGCTCGTGCGTGTGAGCCCGGAGTTCTACCGCCCCGCCGAGGTCGACCTGCTGATTGGCGATGGGGCAAAGGCGGCGGAACGGCTGGGCTGGAAGCCCGAGGTTTCCTTTGAGACGCTGGTGGAGCTGATGGTCCGGGCTGACATGGAGCGGGCGGCCGCCGAAGCGCTGGCGCACTAATGGCGGTTGTCGGCTGACCAGCTGGCGGCACGTACCGCCGGGGTTGATGGTTGCTGCGGTTGACGGTGAGCGGTCATGGGGGTGGCGGTGGCCTGGCGGAGGATCGGCTCGTCCGAGGACCAGATCACCCTGGGTGCATGCGGGGTGCGCTTCGAGTGGGGCTGCCGCGCTGGTGCGAGTTGCAGTGCCGGCTCGGGTGCAGCCTGTGGTGCGAGCACGGGCGCCGGTTGCGGTGCGACCACGGGCTCTGGTTGCAGTGCCGGCACGGGGGCGGCTACCATCACTGCATCCAGCATCACCGCACTCGTGCAAAAGTGCGCCATCAGCCCCTGCCAGAGCGCTTTTGACAGGAACTGTGCGAACCGGTCATCCGCCGGCGCCGCCACGCAGAGACTCAGTTCATTCTTGCCCGCGGACCACCGATGGGTGACAGCTACAGGGAGCCGCATCGCCTCGCGCAGCTTCACTGCGACCGAGGTGGCCAGGGAGTCACGCCGCGAGAACCAATGGCCCGGTCGGCTCGCCACATGCACGGTTGGACTCCCGCCCTGGGGCAGCGGCTCTACCCGCACCACCACGGTCAGATCAGCGCGTCGCCCCGCCCCCGCCACAACCGCAGCACCCGCCAGTTGCACCCACCGCACCAGGTCGGTCGCAATCAGGCCTGCCATTCGGGTGTGGGGCGCCGCGACCAGGCAGCGCACCAGGCGGCCGTCCAGCGGTGAGTCAATCAGCAGGGCCCGGTGTGCGGGTGCCCAGCGGACCCGGTGCCCGGCTGTTTGCATGAGCTGGCTCAAGTAGGGGGCCAGTTCGGGCGGAAGCGGCGGGAGCGCGACGTCGCGGACAAAAACCTGAATGGTCACCCGGCCTCGCTCCTTGTTCGCCTCGTCAAATGTACCCCACAATACAGCGCCCGGCACCAAACGGTGCCGGGCGAGGTGGTTCTAGCCCATGATGCTGCCGGGCCGCCTGGTGATGAAGACGCTGCTGGGGAGCCCTGTGTTGGTCATACACGGGGATTCCGGGCATTCCGGGATCGGCGTGAACCCCGGGCAGATATTGTCTGCGTTGGGTGTGATCGTCACTTGCCGATTGCGAATGCTCTTCGCCTGTATCAAGATGCAAACCTTTTCTTCAAACTGATCGGCCATGGTGTCGCCATCGACATCAATGAGCAGTTCTCTTTCGGCTTCGATACAGGCGTTTTCAATGAGGCACGTATCGCCAGGGCAGGCGCCGGGTACGGGAATGCAAGCGCCGAACGGGCAGTCGACGACCAGGTCGAGGGTCTCGGCCAGGGTCAATGTGCAGTCGGCGCCGGTCAGCAGTGCCGTCTCAGAGACGGTCGTCAGCGAGGCGAACTTGAAGAGCAGATCCTTGTGCAGGACGCCGTTGACAAGAATCTTGTTAGTAAAGACCTCGCACTCCGTGATCGTCACCCGCTTGGAGAGGACGACGACCTCGATGGGTTCGAGTGTCGCGCTGGTGAGAATGCCGGCCGCGGCGCCCGCAGCAGCCAGGGCGGCGAGGTCAATGACGATTCTCTCCAGGACTTCTGTTTCACCGATACCGGACACGGACGGTGCGGCGATGCAGATGGGCTCAGTTTGGCTCGGGCGAACCAGGTTTTGGCGTGTCACGGGCTGGTATTCGACTGTCATGAACTGCCATTCCCTCCTCATGGGGTCTGCTAACATAATACGTGGGGGCCGTGGCGGTGACACACCAGGCGCCCGCAAATATGATGTGTCAGGAGCCGCAAGGAGGTGATCGCATGAACAGGCTTGAGAGGCAGCCTCTGTGGATTTTGCTGGCGTGTGCAGGCGTTTCACTGATCACTTACAGCCTTACGTTGCTACCGACTGCGGTGACATTTTTAGTGGTAGGTCTCTTGGCTATCGGGGGTGCAATCACGTGGCTCTACCGGCCTCGGGCAGTGGAGCAAGTGGTGAAAGCAAGCGAACCTGCGGTCCAGCTGAGTCAGCCTGTGGCCCAGGTCAGTGAGCCTGCGGCCCAGGTCAGTGAGCCTGTGGCCCAGGTGAGTGAGCCTGTGGCCCAGGTGAGTGAGCCTGCGGCCCAGGCCAGTGAACCTACGGCCCAGGTGAGTGAGCCTGCGGTCCAGGTCAGTGAGCCTGCGGCCGACCCGGGACCGGTCAGTGCCCCCGAAGCGCCCAGTGGTCCGGCACCTGGCGAGACGATCGCACTGCTGCCTGAGCAATGGCAAATGCTGCAACGGTGGATGGAGATGGCGGCGCAGGCCCAGCCCCAGGCCCAGCCTGAGCCCCAGGCCCAGGCCCAGCCCGTTGCTGACACCTGGGCCCCGCCCCCGGCGGCAGATGCCTCGGCCCCGCCCCTCCCCGAACCCCCGCCCGCACCGCAGGCACCAGCGCTGCCGCCTGACCCGCCGCCCGTCCCCGTCGAGGACACCCCGACCCCTGCGCCCCCGGTCGCATCGCCGCCACGTAAGGCGGCGCCGGTCTTTGCGCAGGCGACGACGTACCAGGACGGCGAGGTCACGAAGCACACCCAGATCACACTCAGGCTAAGCGGGCGCTCGCACCGCTAGCCACATACAGCGCCGCCCATCAGGACGGCGCTGTTTTTTTAACGCCCCGGGGCGGCGCTGTCCGTGCCGCATAGACTGAGAGCGTTATCGCCCTGCATAATGAGCCTGCACACGGAGGATCAGAGCGGCCATGAACGTACGGTTGAGCCTGTGCATGATTGTCCGGAACGAAGCGGAGGAACTCCCCCGCTGCCTGCAGAGCGTGCAGGGGTTGGTCGATGAACTGGTGGTTGTTGACACCGGCTCACAGGATGGGACGGTGGACGTCGCTCGCCGGTATGGCGCCCTCATCAGGGAGATCCCATGGCAGAATGACTTTGCGGCTGCACGCAACGTAGCGCTGAGCCTCGCTTCGGGCGAGTGGATTCTCTGGCTTGACGCCGATGAGGAACTCCTCCCCGAGAGCCGCGAATGCTTGCCTTCCTTGCTGTCCGCCGGCGATACCGAGGGTTACTTTATCCAGCTTCACAACCTGCTCGGCTCCCGGGCCGACCCCGAAACAGAGGTCGCCCTGCTCTTCCGGCTCTGGCGCAACCGGCCGGAATACCGGTTCGTCGGCACGGTTCACGAGCAGATCCTCCCCGCGATCCGGTCCGTCAATCCGCAGGCCAAGGTGGCCCACAGTCCTCTCCAGGTCATGCATTACGGCTACCTGCGTGAACACGTGGCAGCCAAAGGCAAGGAGAACCGCAACCTTGCGTTGCTGGAGGAGGGGCTGCGAGCGCAGCCCAATGATCCGTTCCTCCGCTTTAACCTGGGTATCGAGCACTTCGTACAGCGACGCTTCCCGCAGGCCCGCGACGCCTTTGAACGCTCGCTGGACCGGGTCCACTCAGACGCCCTCTGGCGCCCGCGGTTGGTGAAAGGGTATGCGGCCACACTCTGCGAACTCGCCCGCTGGGATGAGGCTTTCGCCTTTCTCGGCGTGGAGCGCCGGCGCTATCCGGACTATACCGACCTGACCTATGTGGCAGGTGTGGCGCACAGTGTGCTGGGCCACCACGAGGCCGCAATTTCGGTTTTCCGGGCCTGCCTGGAGCGGGGGCCGGCGCCGTGCCCGCCGTATACCGCTGTCGACCGCGAGGCGGGCGGCTGCAAGGCACACCTGGCTCTGGGCAAGGAGTACGAGGCCATCGGACGCTACCCAGACGCCCTTCAGGAATACGCAAGCGCCGCGATGGCGAAGCCTCGCTGGGGGGAGGCCCTGCGCTGCCTCGCTACCCTGATGAGCAAGCGGGTCGACGATGAGACCATGCTCCGTGTGCTGCAGGCGTTTTTCCCGGATGCCACGGACGCTGATCAGATAAAGATTGCGGCATTGCTGGCCTACACAGGGCGCTATCAGCTGGCGCTTGAGCGGCTGTCGCCCCTGGACGCGGCCGGCAGGCTTGACCGGGGTGGCCGTTACACGCTGGCGCTGTGCCTGACAAAACTTGGCCGGTCGGCTGATGCGCTCACGATTCTAGGGGAGGACTGGGCAGGCAGCCCCCTCGAGGGGCAGGTAAAGGCGCTCGCCCGCTCGCTCACATCTGAGGCCTGAAGGGAAGTGCGAGGGATGCCACTGCTGCGGTCGCAGGTGAAGATCGTACTGATGGCAGGGGGGCGGGGTGAACGGTTCTGGCCCAGGTCGACCCGGACGCTGCCAAAACAGTTTCTCCAGGTGGACGGTGACAAGTCGTTGCTCCGCCGGACGTTTGAGCGGGCTGCCCTGCTGGTGCCCGTTCCGGCGATCTATGTGGTGACGGGCCACGACTACCAGCACCTCACCCGGCAAGAGCTGCCGGAGCTGCCGGAGGAGAACCTGATCCTGGAGCCGGTCGGGCGAAATACGGCGCCCGCACTGGGGCTGGCCGCCCTGTGGCTGGAGCGGTCGGAGCCGGACACGATCCTGGTGGCGCTGCCGTCTGACCACCACATCACGGGTGAGGGCAAGTTTCATGCCACGCTGCTGGCGGCCGTGGAGGCGGCGCGCGACGGTCACCTGGTCACGGTGGGGGTCACGCCCACGCGGCCGGAGACGGGGTACGGCTACATTCATCTCGGCCCGGTCGTCAAGCAGCAGGAGAGCTTTCCCGTCTACCGGGTCGCCCGTTTTGAGGAGAAGCCGGACGCAGCCACCGCCACGCGCTACGTCGAGAGCGGCGAGTACCTGTGGAACAGCGGTATGCTGATCTGCCAGACGGCAACGCTCCGGCAGGAGATCGCCCGCTACCTGCCCAAGGTGGCCGACGTGCTGCGGGATCTGGATGCTGAGTCACCGCAAATCGCTGACCTGTGCGATCGCCTGCTCATCCACTTTCCCGACATGCCGGCGATCTCAATCGACTATGGCGTGCTGGAGCGATCAGACAGCGTGGTCGCCCTGCCTGCCTACTTTGGCTGGAACGACGTGGGCGACTGGGCCGCGCTCGGGCGCCTCCTCCCACAGGATGAGCACGGCAACACCGTGCAGGGCGATGCCCTGCTGCACGAGTCGCACGGGTTGATTGTCGATGTGGGTTCGGGGCGGCTCGTTGTGACGGTCGGCGTGAACGATCTGATCGTCGTGGATACGCCAAGGGCGGTGCTGATCTGTGCCAGGGAGCAGGCGCAGGCTGTACGCAGCGTCGCCCGGATCGGCTCCTCCTTTGTCGAGGCCCTGGAACAGGCGCTGCTGCCCGAGGGCGAGGTAGTGCTGAAGCCGTGGGGCCGTGAAATCTGGTGGGCGGTCAACGCGGTGTTCCGCGCGAAAGTGCTGGAGGTGCGGGCCGGTCATTCCCTGAGCCTTGCGGCAGGTGAGCGCAGCCATGAGACGATTTGCTGTCAGGCCGGCATGGGGCGGCTGGGCGCCGGCGATCAGTGGCAGGTACTCCAGCCCGGAAGCGTCGTCACCCTGGCGCCAGGCCGGGTGCAGCGGCTGGAGGCGCGCACCCCCCTCACACTGATCACGGTCGCCACCGCCGATGCGGCAGATCTGCTTGAGCGGGCAGATGAGTACGGCCATGCCGGTGGCGCCTGATGGTCGCCGTCATCTATCAGTCGGTCTTCTACAATGCCAGCGGCTATGCCACCGAGTCCCGGGG
>JAQBPS010000392.1 GCA_028287415.1 Bacillota bacterium
GCAAATACGCTATGACTCGATCACGCCCCATTGGGGCATAATGGGTGTAGGAGGTAGGAGGTATCGTTCTGGCTGAGCTTATTGATGTGATAGATAATCGCGGACGAACCCTTACGCCGTGCCGGCGTAAGGTAGCCGAACGTGAGGTCCGGCTTGACCGGGCCAAATGGATTGGTCCCACTCGAATTCGACTGCGCTTTGACCCGTTTGCTTACCGTTATATCCGCCTGAAGGTGCTCGATCGTGACAACTATGTCTGTTACTGGTGCGCTGAGCCCGGCGACACCATGGACCACGTAATTCCCTGGTCCAAGGGCGGACGCACGACCCTGGAGAACTGCATCTGCGCCTGTCAGGAGTGCAACGGACAACGGGGCGACATGCCGGCGGAGCGCTTTGCCCGCATCCGGAATGTTGCGCCGCCCCGGATTCCGGCCAAGCCGCTTGGTGCACCCGTCCTGGGCGTCCCGATCCTGAAAGCGGTGAACGCGCCTGTCTTGCAGATCGCCAGCGCAGCTGCGCTCAAGGCGGTGCCGGCGCCGGTCGCCAGACCCGCCAGCACACCCGTGCTCAAGGCGGTGTCGGCGCCCGTGGCCAGACCCGCCAGCGCACCGGTGATCAGGGCAGCAAAGGCGCCGGCTCCCAGGATCCGCCCCGCGCCCAGGGCGCTGGTGGCGGTGGCCCGGCCCTACGCCCTCATGGACCTGTTAGACCCGTACGCGCCGGCAGTGAGCCGCCGACGGTTGTCTTAAAAAAGCCTACACAGCGTTATCAACAGTTCTGAACCCCCGGCTTAGGCCGGGGGTTTTCGTCGCGTTCCGCGTTTTTTCCTTAACGATTGACCGCGGCCTTTCAGTCAGATATACTCAAAGTCAATCAATATCGGTCACCATTTTATGATCGTTTATGAACGGATGTGATTAGATGTTTCCGGAAGAGCGCAGGCGCCGCATTCTGGAACAAATGCGCAGCGGTGAGGCGGTGAAGGTCGCCGACCTCTGCACGCAACTTGGCGTTTCTGAGGCCAGCATTCGCCGGGACCTCCGAGAGCTGGAGCGGTCCGGCCTGCTCGCTCGCACCCACGGCGGGGCCCTGCCCAACGAGGGCACCATGAATGAGCCGAGCTTCGCTGAGAAAGCCACCCGCAGCCACGCGGAGAAGGTGGCGATCGCACGGCTGGCCGCCGGGCTGGTGCAGGACGGCGAATCGCTCATTCTTGACGCCGGCACCACCACCCTCGAAATCGCCCGCCAGCTCCGGCAGCGCAAGGATCTGACTGTGATCACCAACGCGTTCCACATTGCCGCAGAACTGAGTGACTGTCCCGGCATCAAGGTGCTGGTGACGGGCGGCGAGGTGCGGGGCAACACGCTGGCGCTGGTGGGGCCGGTCGCCGAGCGCACCCTCGCTGATGTGAATGCCGACCGGCTCTTCCTGGGTGCGAACGGGATCGATCTCAAGCGGGGCATCACAACGCCGACCCAGGCGGAGGCCGCCGTAAAACGGACGATGATTGAATCAGCGCGTCAGATTGTGCTGGTAGCTGATCATACTAAGCTGGGCAAGGTGGCGTTTGCCACGATTGCCCCGGTGACTCGTGCACACGTGCTCGTCACGGACAGACAGTTCGATCCCCATGCGGCCCGGGAACTGACAGCCCGGGGGCTGCAGCTGCTCATCGCGCAGTAGCGTACGTGAAGGGAGGGTGCTTTCTTGTCTGGCATGATCACCGCAGTTTCCCTGAACCCGGCTATTGACCGGACTATGACCGTTCCCGGATTCACGGCTGGGGCGACGAATCGGGCGGCCAGCAGCCGCACGGACCCCGGCGGCAAGGGGATCAACGTGGCCCGGGTGGTGAAGCGGCTGGGCGGGCCGGTCCAGGTGCTCGGCTTCCTGGGCGCCTCCAACGGGGCGCTGCACACCAACCACCTCGCCGGCCTGGCCATTCCCGCCCAGTTCATCTCCGTCCCCGGCGACACACGGGTCAACATCAAAGTGATTGAGCCCGGGAGCCATCAGCTGACCGAGATCAACGATGCCGGCTTTGCGGTCTCAGCGGCGCACCTCGCCACCCTGATCACACAGGCGGAGACGCTGCTGACAGGCACCGCCGTCCTGGTGCTGGCCGGCAGCCTGCCCGCCGGAGTCCCCGCCGATATCTACGGCGAGCTGATCGCTGCCGCCAACAGGGCCGGTGTGCCTGCGATCCTGGACGCTGACGGCGAGGCCCTCGCCCGGGCGCTGCCGGCCCGGCCGGCGCTGATCAAGCCCAACCGGGCGGAAGCGGAGCGGCTGCTGGGTCGGCACCTGGAAACCAGGGCTGACCTGGTGCAGGCAGCGCAGGACCTGCTGGCGGGCGGGGCCCGGACGGTCGTCATCTCCAGCGGCGGCGAAGGCGCCATGCTGGCGTCGGCGGCGGGTGCCTGGTGGGCGACGCCCCCGGCGATCAACCCGGGCAGCACCGTCGGTGCCGGCGACTCCATGGTCGCGGGACTCGCCCTCGCCCTGGCCCGCGGTATGGCCCCGGACCAGGCGCTCAGGCTTGCCACCGCGGCGGGCAGCGCCACGGCCAGCCTGGCCGGTACGCAAGTTTGCGATGCAGCGGGGGTTGCAGCCCTGCTGGCTGGTGTTTCCATCACCGCTATTGCCTGATTAGAAAGGATGATCGCTTGTGAGCATCAAGGAGTTGATCAGCCCGGAAACCATTTCCCTGGAGCTTCAGGCCACCGACGCCGACTCGGCGATCCAGGAACTGGCCGCCGTCCTCGCCCGCAGCGGCGCCGTCTCCGATCTGAGCGCCTACGTGGCGGATGTGCGTACCCGGGAACGCCACAGCACGACCGCCGTCGGCTTCGGTGTCGCCATCCCCCATGCCAAGAGCGCCGGCGTTTCCCGTGCGGCGGTTGCTTTCGGGCGGGCCAAGGCTGGCCTCAACTGGAGTTCCCTGGACGGCGAGCCCGTGCACATGGTCTTTCTGATCGCGGCCCCGGAGGGCGCCAACGATGTGCATCTCAAGGCGCTGGCGCAGCTGGCCCGCATGCTGATGCACGAGGAGGTCCGTGAGGGCCTGCTGGCTGCCAATACCCCGGATCAGGTACTCGCCGCTCTCGGTTAAAGCTTCTCCCGCAAATTCGCCTATTCACATGGGGGTGCCTCCATAATGACGAAGAAGCTAGTCGCGGTTACGGCCTGCCCCACGGGCATCGCACATACGTATATGGCCGCCGAATCCCTGAGCAAGGCCGCGAAGTCAAAAGGGATTGAGATCAAGGTCGAGACCCGCGGCTCCGTGGGTGTTGAGAACGAACTCTCTGAGGCGGAGGTGCGCGAGGCGCACGCCGTGATCATCGCAGCCGATGCCAAGGTCGACCGGGAGCGGTTCGCCGGCAAGACGATCATCGAGGTGCCCGTCGGCGAGGCGATCAAGAACGGCGGTGGCCTGATCGACCGGGCGCTGGAAGCAGCGCCCCCGGCGCCGGCCGCGGCTGATCTCAGCGACCAGGTGAAAGATATCAAGGCGGAGCGGTCTGCCACGGCAACCGGCTGGTACAAGCACCTGATGACCGGGGTATCCTACATGATCCCGTTCACCGTCGCCGGCGGCATTCTGGTTGCGCTCTCCTTCGCCTTTGGCATCCACGCAGCGGACCTGCCGAACACCCTACCGGCGTATCTGATGAAGATCGGCGGCGCCGGCGCCCTCGGCTTCATGGTGCCGGTGCTGGCCGCCTTCATCGCCTACTCGATCGCTGACCGCCCCGGTATCGTTCCAGGCATGGTCGGCGGCTACCTGGCCAGCCAGGTCGGTGCGGGCTTCCTGGGCGGCATCATCGCCGGTTTCCTGGCCGGTTACCTGACCTCGTGGCTGACCAGGGTGATCCGGTTGCCCAAGACGATGGAGGGGCTGAAGCCCGTCTTCATCCTGCCGGTGCTCAGCACCCTGATCACCGGACTGCTGATGATCTACGTGGTCGGCACCCCCATGGCGGCGATCATGACGGGCCTTCAGCACTGGCTGACAACCCTGGGCCAGGGCTCGGCTGTGGCGCTGGGCCTCGTGCTCGGCGCCATGATGGGCTTCGACCTGGGCGGCCCCGTCAACAAGGCAGCCTACACATTCGCCGTAGGCCTGCTCGGCTCCGGGGTGTACGGGCCACAGGCAGTTGTCATGGCTGCCGGCATGACGCCCCCGCTTGGCCTGGCCCTCGCCACTTTCATGGCGCCCCGGAAGTTCACCCCCGAGCAGCGGGAGGCCGGCAAGGCCGCTGCTGTCCTCGGCATCGGCTTCATCACCGAGGGGGCCATCCCTTTCGCAGCGGCTGACCCGCTGCGCGTGATCCCTGCAACCGTGGTCGGTTCGGCGATTGCCGGCGGGCTGGCCATGCTGTTCGGCACCACCCTGAGAGCGCCGCACGGCGGCATTTTCGTGATGCCGATCCCGAACGTCGTCGGCAACCCGCTCCTCTATATCGTGGCGATCGCGATCGGCACAGTCGTCACGGCGATTCTCGTCACCGCGCTGAAGAAGCCGGCCCAGCAGTAGGAAGGAGACAGATACACAATGACCGAGCGCACTTTGACCCTCGCGAATGCCACAGGGCTTCACGCCCGCCCCGCCACCATGCTCGTACAGACGGCGAACAAGTTTAACGGCACGAATGTCTTCCTGAAGAAGGGCGAGAAGGAGGTCAGCGGCCGCAGCTTGCTGGCGATTCTCTCCCTGGGCGCCGGCGCCGGCGAGACGCTCACCATTCGCACGGACGGGCCGCAGGAGAAAGAGGCGATGGAAGCGCTGATAGCCCTGCTGGAGGGTGGTCTTGGTGAGTAATGAGCTGCTGGCCGGCGTATCTGCGGCCCCCGGGGTTGCGGTCGGGCCGGCTCTGGTCTACAAGCCTGAGGTGACCCCGGCCGCGCCCCCTGGCGGGCAGGTTGCCGACAGCCCCGAGGCGGAGCGCCGCCGGTTCCAGGAAGCCTCAGAGGCGGTCGCCGCCGCCCTGAGCGAGCTGATGGCACAGGCGGACGACCAGGCGAAGGCGATCCTGGAGGCGCATCTGATGATGCTTCAGGACCCCTCCCTCGTCGAGCAGGTCGAGGCGGGCATCACCGCCGGGCGCCCCGCTGAGGCCGCGGTCGAAAGTGCGGTCGGCGAGTTCGCCGGCATGCTGGCGGCCCTGGACGACCCCTACCTCAAGGAGCGGGCTGCAGAT
>JAQBPS010000400.1 GCA_028287415.1 Bacillota bacterium
AGAACAAGCCGCTTGCCCGTGAACTGCACCGGGTCGTGGATGTGGGGCAGGCAGTACCGGCGGACCTCTATCAGGCGGTGGCTGAGGTGCTGGCGTTCGTCTATCAGTTGAAGCAGAAGGGATATTAATACATTTTAATATGCCTTTAAAAAGGGAGGCCCAACCACGTGCCTGCACGTGCGGCAGTGAACTTGAGCAAATACAGCGATGTCCTCATAGCGCTCGCCATCATCATGATCGTCGCTATGCTGGTCATTCCCGTACCCTCCTGGTTGTTGGACATGCTGCTGGCGGTCAACCTGACCGTCTCGGTGGGCATCGTGCTCGTGGCGATCTATAACCAGGAGCCGCTGGAGTTCTCGGTCTTCCCGAGCCTACTGCTGATCACCACCCTCTTCCGGCTCTCCCTGAACGTTTCGTCCGCCCGGCTGATCCTGCTGACCGGCGAGCCTGGCGCGGTGATCAAGGCGTTCGGCGACTTCGTCGTGCAGGGCAACGCCGTGGTTGGCTTCATCATCTTCCTGATCCTCGTGGTTATCCAGTTCGTCGTGATCACCAAGGGTGCTGAGCGCGTCTCCGAAGTGGCGGCCCGCTTCACCCTCGACGCCATGCCCGGCAAGCAGATGGCGATCGATGCCGACCTGAACGCGGGGCTCGTGACCGACGTCGAGGCCCGCGCCCGCCGCAAGGCGATTGAGCAGGAGGCCGACTTCTACGGCGCCATGGACGGCGCCTCGAAGTTCGTCAAGGGCGACGCCATCGCCGGCATGATCATCAACGTGGTCAACCTGCTGGGCGGCATCGCAGTGGGCGTCTTTATCCAGGGGCGGGACGCCATGGGCGCCCTCAGCCACTTCTCACTGCTGACCGTCGGCGACGGCCTCGTCAGCCAGATTCCCGCCCTGCTCATCTCGACCGCCACCGGTATCGTCGTCACCCGGGCGGCGTCGTCGGGCAACCTTGGCCAGGAGCTCGTGAACCAGCTGCTTCAGCAGCCGCGGGTGCTCTACCTGACCGGCGGCGCCATCGGCGCCCTCGGCCTGGTGCCGGGGCTCCCGCACCTGCCCTTCCTCGTCCTGTCGGCGATCACCATCTTCCTGGGCTGGCAGCTGCAGCGGTCGGCGAAGGCCCGTGAGGCGGCGGAGGCGCTGCGGGCCCAGTCGGAAGGCCAGGTGGCGGCCGCCGCGGATGAGCGCAAGCCCGAGAACGTGCTCGGGCTGCTTCAGGTCGACCCCCTGGAGATCGAGCTCGGCTATGGCCTCCTGGGCCTGGCCGACCAGAGCCTCGGCGGTGACCTGATGGAGCGGGTGGTCATGATCCGCCGCCAGACAGCCCTCGACATGGGGCTGGTACTGCCATACATTCGCGTCCGTGATAATATGGGGCTCAAGCCTAACCAATATGTGATAAAACTGAAAGGCATTGAGGTAGGGCAGGGAGAATTATTACCTGATCATTTCCTGGCGATGGATCCGGGAAGCGTTTTGGATCCGGTTCCCGGCCTGGAGACCCGGGAGCCCGCCTTCGGCCTCCCCGCACTCTGGGTGGCCGAGGCGGACCGGGAGCGGGCCGAACTGTCCGGCTACACGGTCGTCGATCCGCCCGCCGTCGTTGCCACCCACCTCACAGAGCTGATCCGCCGCCATGCCCACGAACTGCTGGGCCGGCAGGAGGTCAAGCAGCTGGTCGACCTGGTCAAGGAGACGCACCCGGCGGTCGTGGAGGAGCTGCAGCGCAGCTTCGGCCTCGGCGAGATTCAGAAGGTGCTCCAGAACCTGCTGCGGGAAGGGCTCTCCGTCCGGGACCTGGTCACCATCTTTGAAACGCTGGCGGATTACGGCGGCAACAAGGACCTGGAGCTGCTGACCGAGTATGTGCGGGCGGCCCTGTCACGGTCGATCGCCCGGCAGCTGGGCCTGACCGACAAGGTGCGCGTGATCACGGTCCACCCCGACCTGGAGAACCGGATCGCCCAGTCGGTCGACCGCCAGGCCGGCGGGACCTACCTGAACCTTGATCCTGACACCATCCATCGCATGATTAACTCGCTGACCCGGCTCGCCGGGGATATGGCGGCGCTGGGCTCCACGCCCCTGGTGCTGACCTCCCCGGCGATCCGCCCCTATTTCAAGCGGCTGACGGAGCGGGCGATTCCGAAGCTGGTTGTGCTCTCTTATAACGAAGTGGACCCGAACCTGGAACTTGAGGCGGTAGGGATGGTGAACGTGTAGTGCGCATCAAGAAATATGTCGCCCGGACGCTGCCGGAGGCCATGGCACAGGTCAAGACCGACCTCGGGTCCGACGCAGTGATCCTCCATACCGCCGAGGTCAAGGTGGGCGGCTGGTTCGGCCTTTTCAGCCAGCGGATGATCCAGGTGATGGCCGCGGTGGAGCAGGAGGCGTTCACCCGGCCGGATCCCAGGCCCGTGCCCGCACAGCCCGCCCGTCCGCCCCAGCCCGCACAGCGGCCGCAGCCAGCCCAGCTAGCGACCGTAGGGATCGCACCGCCGCCAGCAGCGACCGCAACCACCGCCGAGGCCAACGGTGCCCTGGCCACCCAGGTGGCCGACATGAAGATCATGATCACCGAGCTGATGGACCGGGTCTCACTTCCCCCCGACGCCCGGCGCCTGGAGCCCGAGTTCCAGCACATGCTCACCGCCCTGCTCAGCAGCGGGGTCCTGGAGCCGGAGGCGATGGCCTTCGTGCAAAAAGTCCGGAGCGCCTGCCTCAAAGAGGGTGGCGGAATTGCCGAGGCGGGCGACCGGGCCCGGGCGCTCATGCTGAAACAGCTTGGTACCGCCCAGCCCGTCGAACCCGGCCGGGGCCGGGTCGTCGCCCTGGTCGGCCCGACCGGGGTTGGCAAGACGACCACCCTTGCCAAGCTGGCGGCCCACCTGGCCCTCCAGCGCCAGATGCAGATCGCCCTCATCACCGCCGACACCTATCGCGTCGCCGCCGTCGATCAGCTTCGGACCTACGCCGACATCCTCGGCGTGCCCCTGGAGGTCGTCTACGAGGAGTGCGAGCTCGGCGCCGCCCTGGAGCGGCAGCGCCACCGGGACATGATCCTGGTTGACACCGCCGGCCGCAGCCCCCATAACCAGGAGCACATGGCCGAGCTGAACACCTACCTGCAAACCCTCGGCGCTGACGAGACCTACCTGGTAATGAGCCTCACATCCGGCTACCGGGATGCGCTCCGGGTGGTCGACAACTACCTCCCGCTCGGCTTCGACCGCTTCCTCTTCACCAAGTGGGACGAGGCGGCCGGCCCCGGCCTGATCTACAACCTCGTCCGCAAGTACAAGCGCCCGCTCTCGTACATCACCAACGGACAGAGCGTGCCGGAGGACATTGAAGTGGCCGATCCGGCAAAGATTACTCAGGCGATTTTAGGGGAATGAGCGGTATGAGGGACCAAGCTGAGCGCCTCCGTCAGATTGCTGAAAGCTACAAGGCAGAGCTCTCCGCCCCCCGACGCCCACCGTCCCGGCGCACCCGGGTGCTCGCCGTCACCAGCGGCAAGGGCGGCGTCGGCAAGACCAATGTCTCCGTCAACCTGTCCTACGCCCTCCTCGCCATGGGGCGGGAGGTGACCGTGCTGGATGCGGACCTCGGGCTTGCCAACGTGGACGTGCTCCTGGGCACGGCCCCGCACATGCACCTGGGCCACGCGATCACGGGGCAGGCGGACATCCTTGATTTGATCTACCAGGCCCCCGGCGGCCTGAAGCTGATCGCCGGCGGTTCCGGCCTGGAAGACCTGGCCGACCTGCCGGAGTCCGACCTCCAGCGGTTCATCCAGACCCTCCGCAAGCTTGAGGGCCACACCGACTTCCTGGTCGTGGACACGGGTGCAGGCCTCGGCCGCACCGTGACCAACTTCGTGCTGGCGGCGGACGCTGTGCTGATGGTGACCACGCCGGAGCCGACCTCCCTGACCGATGCCTACGCACTCTGCAAGGCGGTCGTCCGCAAGAACCCGGCTGCCGACATCAAGCTGATCATCAACCAGGTGGAGAACCGGGCGGATGCGCAGGAGGCCGCCGACCGGCTCAGCGCCACCGTGCTGCGCTTCCTGGGTGCCTCGCTGGAGTACCTGGGCGCCATTCCGGTGGACCGGGAGGTCTCCCGCTCGGTCCGCCACCAGCAACCCTTTTTCCTGTCAGCCCCGCACAGCCCTGCGAGCCAGGCGGTGCGCGAGCTCGCACAGCGGCTGGTCGGTGAACCGGGCAGCCCGCGGGCCGGCGTCGGCCTCTTCTTTGACCGGTTGACCCGGGTGTTTGCCCGGTCGAATCACTAGTCCCGCCCGCTGACGCAGGTATTAGGGGGGCCTCTGGCTTTGGACTTGCCAAACATCAACCAGAAGATCGAACTCAAAGTGCTCCACGGCGCCTTTGCCGCCGCTTACTCCACCTACGTCGAGGATGTCGACAACGATTCACTCGTGGTGGTGCGCCCCACGGTCGGAGGCGAGGTGATCGCCCTGACACCGGGCGCTGCGGTCCGGGTTGAGTTTGCGATCAAGGGTTCCGCCCGCATCGCATTCCCGACCCGGGTACTCAGCATGGGGGTCCGGGTGCTGCCGGTGCTCGTGCTTGCCCCTCCGGAAAAGGGCCAGGTCGAACGCTTTCAGCAGCGGGACTTCGTCCGTCTGGAGGACGCCGTTTCGCTGGCGTATACGATCCTCTACTCGCCCGATCCCAGTGTTCGGCGCCCCGGCAAGCTCAAGACCCAGACCCGTGATATCAGCGGCAATGGCGCCCAGATTCTCTGCCCGCAGTCCTACGCGCCGGGTACGCAGCTGGACATCAACCTGGATGTCGGCGGGAAGAGCCTGCATGCAGTGGCGGAGGTGATCCGCACGGTTGACCAGGCCAAGGGCTCCGAGTGTTGGGTCGGCATACGGTTCGTCGGCATGGATGAACGGACACGCGATCAGATCATCCGCTACATTTTTAATGTGCAGCGGGAGCGCCGCAGGCTGGGCCTGCTGTAAATCAAGGGTCAACAGAACGTGAGATCGGGGGTGACCCCTTTGGCCGACACCGCGGAACTGTGGCGGCGGTACAAGGAGACGCGCGACGGGCGGGCCCGCGAGGAGCTGGTGATCGCCTATGCCTCACTGGTGCGTTATGTATCGGGCCGGTTGGCGATGGGGCTTCCCTCCCATATCGAAATGGATGACCTGGAAAGTTATGGCCTGATCGGCCTGCTCGAAGCGATCGACCGCTTCGACCCGGCCCGTGGCGTCAAGTTTGAAACCTATGCGGTCACCCGGGTGCGGGGCGCGATTATTGACCGGCTGCGGGCGGAGACCTGGGCGCCGGCCCTGCGGCACAAGGCCAGGGAGCTGGAGGAGGCGGCTACCCGCCTTGAGACCAAGCTCGGCCACCTGCCGACGGACGAGGAACTGGCCGATCACATGTCGCTCTCCATCACGGACCTGCACCGGCGTCAGTCGGAGGTCGCCGCCGCCGTGATCCTGTCGCTCGATGAGTCTACGGGTACCAGCGATGACGGGGAAGGCGCCGCGATGGTCGATAAGCTGGAGGACCCGAGCAGCCCCGATCCCGAGGCTGAAGCGCTGTTCACCGAGCGCCGGGAGGTGCTGGCTCAAGCGCTGGAGAAGCTGTCCGAAAAAGAGCGCCTGGTGATCACCCTCTTCTATTACGAGGGGTTGACCGCCAAGGAGATCGCTCAGGTGATGAGCCTTTCGGTTGCCAGGATTTCGCAGCTGCATGCAAAGGCGATTCTGCGCCTGCGGGGGCGCCTCGCCCGGAGCAAGCAGCAACTGATCTCGTGACCATGAGGGGGAAGCGTGATGAACAGCCCGGTTGATCGCACAGGTCTGAATCTCCCCTCCCAGTCCGCTGATGGCCGGGTTGTCATCCGCGTTTCTCCCGATGGTAACGAGGCGCACATGACCGTCACACCGCCCCGCCCGGGGGGGCAGGCGGTCAACATGCCGCAGGCGCTGACGCTGCTGAGCCGGAGCGGGGTCACCTACGGCATCGACACCGAAGCGGTGGAACAGCTGCTGGCCCGGGCCGCCGGCAGCGCCGGTGCGGCGGAGGGCGGTCAGTCGGGCATTGTCGCCCGGGGCAAGTCCCCCGTGCGCGGCCAGGATGCCGTGGTGTCATACCACGAACTGCTGCAGACGCCCTCCGGCTACCCGCAGGCCAAGGCTGATGGCAGCGTCGACCACTTCCAGCTCAACCTCGTCCGCAATGTGGCGCAGGGCACGGTGCTGGCTACCCGGCAGCCCGCCACCAAGGGGGTGCCGGGCACGAACGTGCTCGGCGCCCCGGTAGCATGCGTCGACGGCAAGGAGATCCCGCTGCGCCCCGGCAAGGGCGCACGGCTCTCGGAGGACGGATTGGCGGTCATCGCCGAGACCGAGGGGCACGCCGTCCTGGGTTATGACGGCCGTGTGGTCGTCTCCCCGATCTTTGAGATTCGCGGCGATGTCGATACCAGCACCGGGAACATCGACTTCCTCGGCACGGTCGTCGTCATGGGCAGTATCGCCCAGGGCTATGTGGTGCGGGCGGGGCAGAACCTCGAGATCCATGGCGGCATCGACGGCGGCACGGTCGAGGCCGGCGGCGACGTGACCGTCCGGTATGGCATCCAAGGCGGCAGCAAGGGTCGTGTGGTGGCCGGGGGCAAGGTGCAGGCCCGGTTCATCGAGAATGGCGATGTGCGGTGCCACCGTGACCTGACCGTCAGCGACGGCATTTTGCACAGCAAGGTCCGCTGCAGCGGCAAGGTGAGCGTGGTCGGGCGCCGTGGCTCGATCATCGGGGGGCAGATCAAGGCGAAGGATGAGGTGGTCAGCCGCACGCTCGGTTCGAGCCTCCTGACCACCACGGAGATCGAGGTGGGGGTCGCGCCGGAGACGCGCGATGAGCTTGATGTGGTGCGGCGGTCGCTGCACGAGGCGGTGGAGGGGTTGCGCAAGGCGCAGCAGGCGGTCAGTCTCCTGCGGGAGCTGGAGGCCAAGAATCCGCTCGAGTTCGACCCCGGCAAGCGGTCGATGCTGATGAAGGCGCTGCGCAGCCAGTACCACTTCCAGGGCCAGCGAGACCAGCTGACCATCCGGAAGGCGGCGCTGGAGGAGGAGGTGCAGCTGACGCAGCTGGGCCGGGTGTGGGCGCAGGACACCGTCTACCCCGGCGTGCGCGTCACGATCGGCACCGAGACGTATGTGGTGATTGATTCGCTCACGCATGTCAGCTTTTATCTGTCTGATCATCACGAGATCACCCTGGGAACTGCCTGAGCCACCGGAGGTGGGTAGGAGATGACCGTTAGGGCCATCGACATGATCACGCTGCTGCCACGCGCGGGCGAGGCGGCGCGGGGGCCGCTGCAGGTGCAACAGCAGCCGCACGTGCTTCAGCATGCGCAGGCCGCACAGCAGCAGGAGCGGGCGAAGCGGGCGCAGGAGCAGGTGGCCGGGCAGGCACCTGCGGAACAGGCGCAGGTCCGTAAGGATGGGCAGGGCCGGCAGGGCGCGCCCGGTCAGCCGCGGCGTGACGGGCGGCGGGGCGCAGCGGCTCCGGAGGGCCAGGCCGGGGTCCCGGCGCCGCCCGGGGTCGGGCAGCGGCTGGATCTCAAGATTTGAGATCAAGATTTGAGATCAAGATTTGAGGGGGACCGTGTGTGCTGCCATTTTTGCTGTTCTTGATAGGGGCAGCCCTGTCAGTTTACTGCCTGTGGCAGCTGCGGCGCTGGTTGGAGCAGGCGGACGGTGCTGCGGCGGCAGGGTCCCGCCGGCTGGGGAGTCTGGTCGATGAGCTGGTCGCCACGGCAGAGACCACGGTGAGTGTCGTTGAGGAGAAGGCGGAGGCGCTGGCGGCGGCGATTGCCCGGGCGGATGAGCGGCTGGTGCGGTTAGAGGCGGCAGTTGCGGCGCCGCCGGTTCAGGCACTGCCGGCGGTGGCGGCGGTGCGGGCGCTGGAGGTTGAGCCGGTGCATGAGCCGCGGCCGGTGGCTGAGGCGGTGCCGGTGCCCGCACAGCGGGAACTGTACAGCAAGGTATACGCCCTGGCCGATGCCGGCCACGATGTGACCGGCATCGCTCGCACGCTCAATATCGCCAAGGGCGAGGTCCAGCTGATCCTGGGCATCCGCCCGGCCACCCGGGAGGGAGCCTGATGGAGCGCCACACCCGCGGGGGGCTGAAGCTGGTGCTGGGCCTGGGCGTGGGCATCGGGCTGATGGTGGGCGCAGTCGCCGCGGCGTATCTGCCCCGGCCCGGCCTCACCGATGACCAGGTGCGGGAGCGGGCCCGGGTTCTGGGCATGCTGCCGGCCACCCAGCTGCCACCTGCACCTGCGGTGGCCCCGGCGCCGAAGGAGGCACCGCCGAAGACCATCGTCACCTATGCGGTGGTTGAAGGCATGAGCTTCGACCAGATCGCTGCGATGCTGAAACAGACCGGGGTCCTGCCCGACGCGCAGGCACTGACCAACCGGGCCCGGGAGCGGAACGCGCTGGAACAGGTGAAGGCGGGCGTCTATACGATCACGCTCGACCCGGCCAAACCGGTCACGCCCGACCAGCTGATCGATCAGCTGCTGAAGGGCTCGTCCTGATCACGTTCACCCCCGCATACTAAGGGGTGGGGGTGAGAAGCGTTGCGTGCATTTGTGGCAGGCGTCGCTGTGGGTCTGGTGTTGGCGGGCGCCACGGTGGGTGGCGCCCTTTCTGTGCTCGTGAAGCGGGGGATTCAGCTCCCGGTGGCGACCGACCGGCTGGCGGCTCAGGTCCGGGTGGAAGTGGCGGCGGCGGCCCGGCGGGAGCTGCCGGGTGCGATTGCGACGGTGCGGCGGGATCTGCCCCGCCGTGCGGCTGATGAGGCGGCCCGTCGCCTGCGGGAGACCAGGCTGGAGGTGGCGGGGCTTCAGGTCCCGGTGCCTGAAGCCGTCACCCGGCAGGTGTCGGCCCGGATGGCGGAGGCGGTCCGCCTCGGGATTGACCTGGCCATCCGGGACGCAGATCTGGATGCGTTTGCGGGGCGGATCGGCCAGCGTGCTTATGTGTTGGTCGATGGGCGGATGCGGTCGTCGTTGGCGGGGCAGCAGTTCGTGGTCAAGCCGTGGCCCTGGCTGTCGATACCGGTCACACTGGTGCCCACGGAGTAATTTGTGGGGGCGTTTAAAGCATTTTAACGGCCACGGATTGCACGGCTTACACGGATT
>JAQBPS010000297.1 GCA_028287415.1 Bacillota bacterium
CATGCCGGCGGGGATCGGTGTGGGCACGCCGGCGGAGATCGGTCCGGGGACGGCGACAGGAGTCGGGGCCGGGGCGATCCCATCGAAAGTCCGTGGCGTGGGCGGTGCGATTGCGATGCAGGGCTCAGGGATCCCCGGCATCGACATGGGCGGGGCGATGATCAAGCTGAACGACGACGGCAGCTTCAATTTGCTGATCGGCGCAACCGATCTGGGCACCGGCGCCGACACCGTGATGGCTCAGATCGCCGCTGAGGTGCTCGGCTGCCAGGTGGCGGATATCCTGGTCTACCCGTCTGATACCGACCTGACCCCGTTCGATACCGGCGCCTATGCGTCGAGCACGACCTTCATCTCCGGCATGGCTGTGAAAAAGGCCGCCGAGGAGGCGGCCTGGGAGATTCGCAAGGTGGCGGGCAAGCTGCTGGACGGGGCCAACCCCGAGCACATCCGGCTGGCGGACCGGGCGGCTCACGCGCCCGACGGTCGCAGCGTCACCCTGATGGATATCGCCTTGCACTCGCTCCACGTCTCCGACCAGCAGCAGATCATGGGGCATGCCTCCGCGGTCTCCCGCAAGTCGCCGCCGCCGTTCTGCGCCCAGTTCGCTGAGGTGGAGGTCGACACGGAGACGGGCGAGGTGACGGTGCTGCACATTGCATCGGCCGTGGACTGCGGGCGGGCGATCAACCCAGTGCTTGCCGAGGGCCAGGTGGAGGGTGCCGCGACCCAGGCGCTGGGCTATGGCCACTGCGAGGAGATGGTCTGGGACGGCGCCGGCCGCATGCTCACCAGGGACCTGCGGGACTACCACATCTACGAGGCGTCGGAGATGCCGGTGCACCACACGTTCCTGGTGGAGACGCATGACCCGTTCGGCCCGTTCGGCGCCAAGGCGGTCGCCGAGGTCCCGACGGATGCGATGGCGCCGGCAATTGCGAATGCCGTAGCGGATGCGATTGGGGTCATGATCAACGAGATTCCGCTGACGCCGGAGCGGGTTCTGCGGGCGATTTGGCAGCGGGTCGAGGACTGAAAAGGCAAAAGCCGTTGTTGCCCTGACGGGCGCAACGGCTTTTGCGCGCAGACTCACAAGTAACCGGGCCAGGTGTAACCCTCACGGCCAGGAAATGCAGGGGGAACTCCAGGGGCAACTCCAGGAGCAACTCCAGGGGCAACTCCAGGGGCAACTCCAGGGGGCGCCGCAGAGGGAAATCCAGGGGGAAATCCAGAGGGAAATCCAGAGGGGAATCCAGGGGGAAATCCAGGGGGGAATCCAGGGGCAACTCCAGGGGCAACTCCAGGGGCAACTCCAGAGGGCACCGAGGCAGGCTGAACACCGGTGCCTCCGCAGCATCCACACGTGCGTGCACCACGGCAACTGACACAGCGCCCGCTTCGTTGACAGTGGTGGCATCCGCGGCCGCCACAGCAGCAACAGCGACCAGAGGCGTTGCAGTAACGGCATCCGCCTGTTCCCCCGCAGCAGCGGCAGGTGGGCCTCGCCGGCCGGCCGGGAATCGGCTGTTGCATCCGCTTTCCTCCCATTCAAATGCACGTTATGTAGCGTATGCTGGAAGGCGCTCTGTCGCTCCGTCTCCGTGCGTCCGATCGCCGCACACGGACATGCGCCGGTGGGCATAAAGTTTTACCAAACGTTAATCATACTCCCCCGCACTCGGGACGTTAGTCCTAAATACCTATTCATTCGATTGTGATAAATTAGTCGTGGCCTAAAAATCACGACAGGAGGAATCCTTTGTGCGACGCTTGGCATCGCTCTTTACCGCGCTGGCGGTAGCATCTGCGTCCTGCGTCCTGGCCCCTGCAACCACTGCCCTGGCTGCTACCTGTACCGTGACGACGACCAGCGACGGGCGCCCCTACGTAGCCCCCACCGCCACCGGCGCGGGCACCGGCAAGCAGGTGGGCTTCGACAACACCCACGGCTCCACGGCAGGCGCTGCTGACTGGACCATCGATGGTGCGATGTCCGACTTCGCCTGCGGCCTCGCTGGACAAGGTTACTCCGTGGAAGAGATCCGGGCGTACCCATTGACCGGGACCAACCTGGGCGCCTATAACACGGTGATCATCCCCGAACCAAACATCCCGTTCACGACCGCGGAAGAGCAGGCGCTGGCCAGCTACGTCGCCAGCGGCAAGGGGCTCCTCATGATCGCCGACCACTACCAGGCCGACCGCAACTTCAACACGTGGGACGCCACCGAGGTCTTCAACGGCTGGCGCCGCGGCCACTACCAGGGCACCTACACCAGCCCGTACTACTGGTACAACGGCACCGCCACCGCCACCACCTACACCTTCAATAATGAAGATGACTGGATGGCCACCAACTTCGGCATGCGCTTCCACTATAACGCCATGGATATGGCCACCGGCGTGACCGGGTTCACCGCCGGCAATCCCTCCGACGCGGATGATCCCGGCATCCTGGCCGCCAGCCAGACCTTTAACATCACCAGCGGCGTCACCAGCGTCTCCACGCACGCTGGCTCCACCCTGGCGATCACCGATCCCACCAAGGCGATGGGCATCGTCTTCCCGAACAAGAACAACCTCGTTCGCTGGTCCAGCGCCCAGTCCAACGACCCGATCGCCCTCTACACCGATTCGGTGGGCACGCCTGCCTGCAGCACGGCGACCATGGGCGGCCGCTGCGAGGGCGCCTACGTCGCCATCGCCAAGCCCAACGCCGGCAAGGTGGCGGCCATGGGCGACAGCTCGGCCTGGGAAGATGCCACCCCCAGGTACAAGCGTGAAGATAATGGCGGGACCAAGACCACCCACGCCGGGTGGAGCGAGGTGAATAACGCCACCCTGGGCATCAACCTGGTCAACTGGCTCGCCACGTCCGACGCCACCGTGGGTATCCCCACGGCCCAGCGGCAGCAGGCGAGCCCGGAGCCTTACAATGTCTTCACCATCAGTGAGCCGCTGGCTGAGCCCTGGTCCACCTCCAGCAATGCCGCCTACAAGTGGTATGACGCCCGAACCTTCAACGCCAGCAGCTATAAGAACACCACCTTGTATGGCGGTGGTGGTGGCGGCACTCCCGATACCACGGCTCCGACCGTCTCCCTCACCGCTCCCGCGGCAGGTAGCACCGTCAGCGGGACCACCACGGTCAGCGCCAGCGCCTCCGACAATGTTGGCGTCACCAAGGTCGAGTTCTATCTGGATGGAGCGCTCCAGTCCACCGACACCGCCAGCCCCTACAGCTGGTCGTGGGATACGACGACGGCCTCCAACGCCTCCCACAGCCTGACGGCCAAGGCCTACGATGCAGCGGGCAACGTGTCCACCGCCACTGCGGTATCGGTCACCGTCTCGAATACGGCGAGCGGCACGGCCAACGAGACCTTTACGGGCCGGGTGGACGCCACGACCACCACCCAGGATTTCTGGATCGACGTGACCGCCACGGGCACGATCAGCCTGAACCTGAGCTGGACGACGACCGCGAACCTGAATATGTACGTCTATAACCCCAGCGGGACGCAGGTGGCCAGCAAGTCCGGCGGCACCAGCCCCCTGGCGCTAACCTACAGCGCCACGACCACGGGGCGGTACAAGATCCACATCACCCGTTCCAGCGGCGGTTCGGACTATACGCTCACCGCGTCGCACCCGATCAACCCCGCCGTCACCGCCGCCTACAGCCAGAGCGGCAGCCTGGCGGCGGGAGGATCCATGACGTACACGCTCACGGTCGGGGCGACGGGAACGATCGACCTGAAGCTCTCCTTCCCCGCCGGGACGGACTTCGACCTCTATCTGCTCAACTCCGCAGGCACGACGGTGGCCTCTGGGGCCTCGTCCACGCTGAATCCGGAGACGATCTCGTACCAGGTAAGCGGACCGGGAACTTACACAGTCCGGGTGGAGGCCTATTCGGGCAGCGGGGCGTTCACGGTCTCGGGGTACTATCCACACTAGAACCTTGTATTCAACTGCTCCGGATGTGCGCCGAGATCTGTTCGATGAGCGCCCGCTGGATGGCACGTGGTGGACAGTACGCAAATCGCAGGTCACGCTCGTGACCTGCGACTTTCGCATTGCGGCTTCACGGTTCCTTCAGACGCAGTAGAGCCGCTGGTCGTTTCGTGACAGCACTCTCGCTTCGGCGGCTGAA
>JAQBPS010000422.1 GCA_028287415.1 Bacillota bacterium
CACGGCGCTGAATAGACTGGACCGTGGTGTCTCACGCACCAGATGGGTGACGAACACAGGGGGAGACCCCCATGGACGCGTTTTCCGGATACTTGCGAGGGCTGCTTGGCCGTGCCGTCCAGGTGGAACGGGGCGGCCCCGAGGCATGCCAGGGATGGCTGCAGGCGGTTTGCAGCGACTACCTCACCCTGCGTGCCGAGGATTGCTCCGACCTTTACCTCCCGCTGCGCCATATCCGCAGTGTGACACCCTTTCCCGATCTCCCGCCCCTGGATGCGGCGCCGGAAGCGGACCTGCCTGCGACGTTTGCAGCGTTGCTCGCGGCGAGCATCGGGCGCACCGTACGCCTCTACCACGCCGGACCGGAGGTGAGCTTCGGGCTGCTTCGTGACTGTGCCAGCGATCACCTGATCATGGAGGCACTCACAGGGGAGAACGTCTGCTATACCCTGTTTCACATCCGGAGCCTGCACCTGCCCTCAGGCGAACTGCATGGCGCGTTCCCGGCCCCATCGACAGAGCCCCTACAGGGAAGGTGACCGTGGTGGAGAGCTGGATCCTGGCACTGGCAGCTTTCCTGGTGACAGTCGTGTTGGTCCTGTGGCGTCCCGGGAATATTCATGAAGCCATTCCGGCCCTGCTCGGGGCCTTTGTCATGTTCCTGGCGGGGCTGATCACGCACCAGGACGTCCTGCGGGTGATGATGGTCGTCTGGAACTCAGCGATGACCATCATCTCCACATTTGTGATGGCATCGGTGCTCGAGGGCGCCGGCTTCTTCCGCTGGGTTGGCGACCGTCTGATCGAGCGAGCTGATGGCTCCGGGCGCCGCCTGTTCCACCTGGTGCTTGCGTTCAGCGCATGCCTGACACTCTTCATCAACAACGACGGCAGCATCCTCCTCGGCACGCCGATCGTGCTCTCCCTTGTTCAGCGGCTGCGCCTGCCGCATCGGGCCGCCTTCGGCTACCTGATCGGCGCCTGCCTCATCGCCAGCACGGCCAGCCCTGCGATCGGCGTAAGCAACCTGGCGAACCTGGAAGCGATGACGCTGGCCGGGATCTCGCTCGTCAAGCACCTCGAAGTCACACTGCTGCCCGCCATCATCGGCCTGACCACCTGCTGGGGTCTCCTCTACCTCATCTTCCACCGCACGCTGCCCCAGCAGATCCGCGTGGCCGGCAACGACAGCATGCGCATGCCGGCCGGCCCGCCCCTCCCGCATCCGCATGCGCCCAGGTACTTCCACGGCCCTCATCCCCTCCGGCCATCACCGCCGCCACCCGATCCCTTACGGCGAGGTCACCATCCGCCGCCACCCGGGTCCGATCCGGGTGCAGCGAGCCCGGACAGACCGCCCGACTTTCCCTTCATCTGGTTCGGGGTCACAGTGGTGGTGCTCGTGCGAATCGGGTTTTACGCAGCATCCGTCGTCGGCATTCCGCCCTATATCGTGGCGATGACCGGGGCATGCATCCTGCTGGCAGCCAACGCACACCGCAGGGTGATGGATACCCGGGCGGCCATGCGCCGGGCGCCATGGGCAATCCTCGGTTTCGCATTCGGGATGGATCTGGTCGTCTTCGGCCTGCGGAACGCCGGCCTGATCGGGCTGATGTCCGCCTGGATCGGCCCCGCCGTGCGTGGGACCGCCTGGGGCCCGCCCTTCTTGTCAGGCGGCCTGACAGCCGCCGTATCAGGACTCCTCAATAACCATCCCGGCCTGATCATCGGCTCGCTGACACTGCTGGATCTGCACGGAGTGACGCGGCCGGTGCTCGATGTCGCTTACTCGGGCGTGGTGCTCGGCGCCGACGTCGGTGCGCTGATCACGCCGGTTGGCACCCTCGCCTCCCTGATCTGGTTCCACCTGTTGCGGCAGCATGGCCATCGCTACTCCTGGTGGGAGTATGTCAAGGTCACCGCAGTGGTAATCCCGCTCAGCTTTGTGCTCGCACTGGTCGGGCTCTACGGGGAGGCCCTGTTGCGGGGACTCTGAGTATGCAGCGGCAACGGGCGCCGAGCGTGGCATTCTTTTTTGACCAACCAAGCACTTCCCAAAAGTGCGGCATATAGTGGTATCAAACTGCGCTCGCCGCGCGGGGAGGTAGAAAAGCGTTGGCCCACTTCAGGGAACATGTTGGCAGTTTGGTCGGGAAAAACATCCGGTTAGGACGTGGGGGGCCTGACGAGCGGAAAGGAACGCTCGTAACGGTTAAAGATGATTACTTGACCCTCTTTTCGGAGGACGGTGCACTTGTCCACTATCCGCTTCACCATCTCAAGAGCATCACAGAGCTGGTAAACGGAGAGGCCGACCCGGAAGATGCGGATCTGCCGGTTGACATGATCGATGGACTTCCCGGTACCCTGCTGGATTTGATGCATTCATACACGGGTTTGAAGGTGCAGGTCTACGACCACGGGCCGGAGACCGCGGCCGGCATCGTCTTCAGCGTCGGGGATGACTTTGTCAAACTGGTCACATCGCCCGACGAGATGGTCCATTATCCATTCTTCCATATCCGCAGTATCCGCCTCGCCAGAGGTAAAAAGGACGACAGCGACGGGGACAACAAAGACGGTAGCGGCTCGGGCGGCAACAAGTCCGGCGGTGGCAAGTCCGGCGGTGGCAGGTCCGGCGGCGGCAAGTCCGGCGGTGGCAAGTCCGGCGGCGGCAAGTCCGGCGGCGGCGGCTCCGGCGGCCGCGGAAACCGGGGCGGACGCAGCGGGGGCGGCAAGAACCGTGGCGGGAGCGGCGGTGGCCGGGGTCGTGGCGGAAGCGGCGGCAGAGGCCGCGGCAGGAGCGGCGGTGGTGGTGGCCGCGGCGGCAGCGGCGGCAAGGGCGGTAAAGGGAACCGCTCCGGGAAATAGCGCTGGCACCCACGAGGCCAGAATCGGCACAGGGGGCTGGCAGTGAAACTGCCGGCCCCCTGTTTGTCGCTCAGCACCCACGCCGCTGGTGTCACACTATGTCAACTCGCCATAGGATGATGTGGGGGCCGGCGCTTCCACTCTCGGCACCCCTGGAGGTACGCTAATGACC
>JAQBPS010000426.1 GCA_028287415.1 Bacillota bacterium
CGGGATGAGATCGACGACATGACCCAGTCGTTCCACACCATGGTGGAAAGCCTGCGGACCCTGCTCCGCCAGGTGCGGGATGCAAGCAGCCAGGTGGCCGGCTCGTCCAGCGAGCTTGCCAACATTACCAGCCAGGTCTCCGATGCCGCCCAGGGCGTCACCCGGGCCGTTGGCGAGGTGGCGCAAGGCGCCACGGATCAGTCCCGGTCGGCCCAGGAAGTAGCGCGGGTCGTCGACGACCTGAGCGCCTCCATCGGCCAGATTGCGTCGGGCGCCCAGGAGCAGGCCGGCAACGCACAGCAGTCAGCGCAGCTGGTCGATCAGATGGTGGATGCGCAAAGCAGGGCATCCCGTGTGATGGAAAGCGTGAAGGAGACCGCAACCCTTGCGACCGTCTCTGCCCGCGCCGGTGGCGAGGTGGTCGAGCGCACCACCGCCGGCATGGAGCGGATTCGCGAGTCCGTGCTGGCTACCTCCGAGCAGATGCGGGAGCTCGGGCGGGCATCAGCGCAGATCGGCGAGATCACCAGCGCCATCACCGGCATTGCGGACCAGACCAACCTGCTGGCACTGAATGCGGCGATCGAGGCGGCCCGGGCAGGCGAGCACGGGCGCGGCTTCGCAGTGGTTGCGGACGAGGTGCGCAAGCTGGCCGAGCGCTCCTCGGCGTCCGCCAGGGAGATCGCCGAGCTGATCCAGTCGATCCAGACCAGCACAGGGCAGGCGGTCGGGAACATGGACCAGGTGACCGCCCAGGTCGAGGAGGGCGCACAGCTGGCCAGCGAGACGGCACAGGCCCTGGGCGAGATCCAGGCGATGGTCGCGCAGACTGAGCAGGACGTGCAGGCGGTCATCGCTGCGACGGCGGAGTTCACCGAGGCCAGCCAGCAGGTGCTGGATGCGGTCAACTCGGTGGCATCGATCACGGAGGAGAACACGGCTGCGACCGAGGAGATGGCGGCGGGCTCTGAGCAGGTCTCCAGCGCCATCGCACAGATTGTGCTGGTGTCGGAGGGGAACGCGGCGGCCGCCGAGGAGGTCTCGGCCTCGATGGAGGAGCTGAGCGCCGGTGCGGACTCGATTGCGGCATCGGCGGTGACCCTCGGGCACACAGCTGAGGAACTCCAGTCGCTGGTCGAGCGGTTTCAGATGTAGGCTGGTCCACGCAGGCATGAGCAGAGCCGCCCGGAGCATGATGCTCCGGGCGGCTCTGTGCTTGCGTTCAGGGAGGCTACTTCGTTGCACGTGGGGTGTTGCTCCGCCGTTGGCGGGCGGAGCAGGGTGCTGATTCGAGCCACGAAGCCATCGTGGCCAGTTGTACGCCATCGCCCGCCACCTGGGTGTGCGCCTGTTTGCCGAGAACGGATTTGCCGAGACCACGCTTGACCAGATCGCTGCCGCTGCGGGCGTGGCCAGGGCCACCTTCTACAACTACTTCAAGTCGAAAGAAGACGTGGCCTTAGCGGCGTTAGAAGAGATGTTTCAGCAGGTGCAACTAGATTTCGCGCCCTTGCTAACATCCCCTCTACCTTGGCGTTCCAAGATCATGCACTTCCTCCAACGCCTGATCCGGCAGTCGTATTCCACGCGGGAATTGATCTGGGTCTGGTGCGTAGAGTCGATCAAACGTGGCCCCATTCTGCACAGTTCCGCCCAGTTTCACCACATGCTGGTGGACCTGTTTGCAGCCGGTCAGGCCAGTGGTGCCGTGCGCACGGACCGGTCCCCGGACGATATGGCCGTGGACCTGGGCGGCATCACCTTTGCCCAAATCGCTGTCTGGTACCAGCAGGAGGCTTCAGCCGACCTGGCGGACCGGCTGTGTGCGGCCGCGGCCATGTAGCTTGACGGTGTTTGCCTATCCTCCAACCAAAAGGATGATCGTTCATGAGCAGCATGTTTCCCCCGGAGTTGCAACTCAATCCTTATCCCATGTACCGGATGATGCGCGAGAACCAGTCCGTAAACTACATGGAGCCGTTCAAGGTCTGACCCGCCCCGCCACACTCAGCTGCGTTCCCTCATCAACCGGGCCTTCACGAGCCGGCAGGTGGCCGCTCTCGAGCCTCGCATCGAGGCGATTGCCAACGAGCTTCTGGACCAGGTTGAGGCATCCGGGCAGCTTGATCTGATTCAGGATCTGGCCTATCCCCTGCCGGTGATCGTCATTGCAGAAATGCTGGGCATTCCGGCCCAGGACCGGGACCGCTTCAAGCATTGGTCGGACGAGATCACCGCGTCGGCGGACTCCCTGCTGGGTGACTCGGGTGCCCACGGGCAGCAGGCTCAGGCAGAGATGGCGGCCTACTTCCGTGACATCATTGCCCAACGCCGGGCGCAGCCGCAGGACGATCTGATCAGCGCCCTGCTGGCCGCTGAGCTGAATGATGAGAAGCTGAGCGAAGCGGATGTGGTCTCCCTGTGCTGGCTGCTGCTGGTTGCCGGCAACGAGACGACCACCAATCTGATCGGCAATGCCGTACTCAGTCTGCTGGAGCACCCGGAGGAGTTCGCCCGCCTGCGCTCCAACCCCGCGTTGCTGAACACCGCCATCGAAGAGACCCTGCGCTACCGGTCCCCGGTGCAGTTCATGTTCCGGGTGACCAAGGTCGATGCGGAACTGGGGGGCCAGACGATTCCCGCCGGCAGCATGGTGATGGCTGGCATTGGCTCTGCCAACCGGGACGAGGCCAAGTTCTCGGATCCCGACCGGTTTGACATCGCCCGGGATCCCAACCCGCACATCGCCTTTGGACACGGCAATCACTTTTGCCTGGGGGCGCCCCTGGCCAGGGTGGAGGCCCGGGTGGCACTGACCGCCATTTTTGACCGCCTGGGGGATCTGCGCCGGGCGAATGACGACCAACTCGTGCCGCCCAAGGGCTTCGCCGTTCACGGCGTCAAGCATTTGCCGCTGCTCTTCACACCCAAGCCCTAGAAGGTTGCGCCTGACGGCAGCGGAAAGCAAGCATTCCCGACGACAGCGTAAAGCCGGTGATTGTAGTGGTTTGCTATGCTCCTGACTGGTCATTGTCCATGGGCCGCCGGGAATGGGCGATCTTGCTTGCTGCAGCGGCGGCGACCGCTGCCACCAGGTCGTCGAGGAAGGTGTGGCAGGCCTCGCCCTTGTGGTCGTTCAGCTTGCCGATGATCAATGGCTTTGTCTTGTCTAGGTAGCCGAAATCGGCGCAGCCGATGTATCGCATTGGTACGGCAGAAGGTGGCTTGCAGTTGCCAAGACATAGCAACTAACGCAAACATTTCTCACAACAACCATCGAACCATATCTGGCGTTGTCCGGATAGATACACAGAACGGTAATCCAATTTCAGGAGGACTGGTCGATGGTAGTAGAGCGGTCCATCCCACGCCGGCGAGGAAGAGCAGGCGGATGCCGTCAGAGAGCCACCCCGCCGCCAGGAACAGGATCGCGGACGCAACGAGCAGCACACGCTCCAAGCTTGCAACGGTCGAACAGGAGCTCGACCTCCCGCCTGGTCATCCCGGATG
>JAQBPS010000441.1 GCA_028287415.1 Bacillota bacterium
GGAGTACCGATACTGCTTTGCGGCGGCCGAATCCTGCCAGGCCATCACGATGGGTCCGCCGGTAATGGAGGTTCACCAGGCATCGAACCACCGGTCGATGGGCCAGGTCGTGTTGCGGATGACCGGAACCCCCTGCACCACCGTGATCACCGCACCACAGGGAGGACCACTCGGTATGCAGCATCACCACCCCCACGGGTACAACGATGATGCCCGCCTACTTGTTCGCAGCATCAACTCATCCCGCGGGCCTTAAGCACCCGAGCCAGCACCCGCCCAATCTCGTCGGCGTCGAAGCGGCGCTCGGCATCCGGCCGTAGGTCCATCCGATACACACGGATCTGGTGTCCGTAGAGTTCCACGTAATCGCGCCCCTCAGAGCGCCGGCGCAGCGTCTGGGCATTGACCCCGAGCATTTGCGCTGCCTCCCTGATGCGGATCAGCCTCAAGTGCATCACTCCCAAGTGCATGTCTTACACTGGTAAGTGTTCCCTACAGTTTACTTTGCAATCACAGTCGCATAAAGAGCGTGTAGCACAGCCATCTGCGCTGCCCAGTCCGCCACCGCGGGGCGACACGGCCGCCGATGGCACTGCTTACAGTGGCGGAAGGGAACATCTGGGCGACTGTTGAACAGTAATGAGACGGACGCGGGCCGGGCCACTCTCGAAAGAGAGGGGGTTGATCAGCTTGATAGTGCGGTACAAGGAGTTCGCCATTGAGGTGCCTCCTGCCGTGATCTTGGCGATCATCGCCTTAGTAAAGCTCAGGCTGACCTAGCCCCGACACGCGCAAAGGCGAGCGCCGTTAACGCTCGCCTTTGCTGGGCCCATGGTGTGGTGTTCCTACGGGGTCCGGCTCGTGATCCGTCGAGACCGCCTGGCTGGTGTCCGGGCGGTCTTTTCCTTTTCACGGCCAATCGCTAACAGTGTGTTAGCAGGTGTTAGTCGATTTCAACAACGAATGAGGAATCTCCTTTCGGAGGGCGCCCAAACTTCTGCTTTAAATGGCCGCACGCGCGCCGCAGTTTACCATTATTTCTGTGGCCTCGACAATGGGCCTACTTTTCATCCGCCCTTCTTGCCCTTGATCCTGAGCCCTACATTGGGTTCCGGGATCGGGGACTTTTCGCGTTCAGTGACAGTCTGCATCCGTTGTCTGCTGCCGGACCCGCCACTCCCGCTTCTGCCCAGTCTGCCGGCACCGCTCACCGCAGTAACGGGCTTGATAGGAGGAGGGAGGGGGAGATCGTCGTCGGTGCGCTGGTGTTGCGCCCCTACTCTATTGCATCTACCGCTTCATGCGAGGGTCAAGCGCATCCCGCAGCCCGTCGCCGAGGAAATTGAAGCAGAGCACGGCCAGCAGGATCAACAGCCCTGGCCATAGTGCCTGCACCGGCGCCGTCCACAGGTAGGTCTGTGCATTCGTGAGCATGTTTCCCAGTGACGCCGTGGGCGGCTGGATGCCGAGGCCCAGGTAGCTGAGCGCCGACTCCACCAAAATCGCCCTCGCGATGCCGAGCGTGGCCGCTACGATGATCGAGGAGTAAGCGCTTGGCAGGACGTGCTTGCGCAGGACCCGCAGCTGGCCGGCGCCCAGGGCGACCGCAGCCTCTACGAACTCGTGCTCCTTTGACTGCAGCATCTCGCTGCGCACGAGCCGCGCCACGCCCATCCACGAGGTGATGCCGATCACCACCATCACCGTGACCAGCCCGCCCTTGAACACCGTCAGGATCACCAGCAGGAGGAAGATGGTCGGCAGTGACATCAGCGCATCGGTGAGGCGCATCTGCACCATGTCGACGATGCCGCCGAAATAGCCCGCAGTCGCACCGACGATCGTGCCCAGGCCCACTGAGATCGCCATGGCTGCAAAACCCACCGCCAGCGAAATCCGCCCGCCATAGAGCAGACGGGCCATCGTATCCCGGCCCAGCTCATCTGTTCCCAGCCAGTGGGCACCGCTGGACGACTTCAGGGCGTTGAGCGGCGCCACTGCTTCCGGCGATGCATGGTAGAGGGAAGGACCCAGCAAGACCACCAGGTGCAGCAGGAGCAACACGGCCCCGGCAATCAGGGCCAGCCGGTTGCGGCGGAACCGCTTCCACCGTTGCCTCCAGAGAGACTCGACTCGGGGCTCTGGCGCCGCATTCGCGAGTTGCACAGCTTGGTTCATCGGCGTCACTCCCACCGGATCCGGGGATTGAGGCAGCCGTACAGCAGATCGGTGGTCAGATTGCCAGCGACCACCACCAGGGCGATCACCACGGTAATGCCCATCACCACCGGGTAGTCCCGCTTGAAGGCGGCATCGGCCGCGAGCCGGCCCATGCCCGGCCAGGCGAAGATCTTTTCAATAATGACGGAGCCGCCCACCAGGTGTGGCAGGAGCAGCCCGATCACCGTCACGACCGGGATCAGGGCGTTCTTCAGCGCGTGCCGGAAGAGCACTCGGTATTCTACCACGCCCTTGGCGCGGGCGGTGCGGATATAGTCGAGCTTGATCACGTTCAGCATGCTGGAGCGGGTGTACCGGGCGATCTCCGCGAGGGGCGAGAGCGCCAGTACCAGCGCGGGCATCACCATGTGCAGCAGCAGGTCGCCGACTTGGTTACCGGCACCGAGCGTGTACATGCCGGCTGAGGGCAGGAGCCCAAGATTGACAGAGCAGAGAATGATCAGGAGGATACCGAACCAGAACGTCGGGATCGAAATGCCCAGCACGCTCAGGAATGTGAAACTGTAATCCCACCAGGAGTGGGTGCGGGCGGCTGAGAGGATGCCTGCGGGAATCCCAACAGCTACGGCTAGCAGCAGCGCTGCGCCGGCCAGTATCAACGTATTCGGCAGGCGCTGCGCCAGCAGGTGGCTCACCGGTTCCCGCTCCATATAGGAGTTGCCCAGGTCGCCGGTCAGCAGCGCCTTCGCCCAGCGGTAGTACTGAACGGGCAATGGCTTATCGAGGCCGAGGTTGGCGCGGATATCGTCGCGGTCTTGCTGGCTCAGTTGTTCATCCAGCAGGATGGCCGGCCCGCCCGGCGCCAACTGGACAATGGCAAAGGTGATCATCGTGATCAGGATCATCACCAGCGCGGAGGCCCCCAACCGTCTTATGGTGTAACGTAGCATGGCGGTTATTGGTAATACCAGTCGTTGATGTACTGATAGGGTTCCGACACCTTGATCCCCTTCAGGTTGCTCTTCACCGCGAAGATGTCCTCGGGGTAGAACAGGAAGTGGCGGGCCGCCTCGTCCTGCAGAATCTCCTGGATGCGGAAGTAGTCCTGCTTCCGCTTGCCCTGATCCGCACTGGTGCGGGCCTCGTCGAGCAGCTTATCGACCTCCTGATTCCGGAACACGTTAAAGTCGGAGCCCTTCTCGGCATTGCTGGAGTGGAAGTAGGCGTAGATGCCGTCCGGCTCGGGCTCCGGGGTCATCCAGACGACGTAGGCCTGCGACATTTTTGGGCCGCTGCGCGTATCGCGCACCTCCTGCACCCAGGTGCCGAACTCGTACGCCTCCATACTGACATCCATACCGAGCGCCTTGAACTCCTGCTGGAGGATCGCGCTCGTCTGCTCAGCCGTTGGGTTCCCCTTGATCACCTGAAGCTTGAAGGTGAACTTCTTGCCATCCTTATCGATGATGCCGTCCCCGTCATGATCCTCCCAGCCCGCTTCCTTCAACAGTGCCTTCGCCCTCGCCGGATCATACGGGTAGGGCTTGACGTTCGGGTTGTGGGCCCAGTCAATCAGCGGGACGATCGGACTGGCCGCAGGCTGGCCGTGCCCCAGCAGTACTGACTTGACAAGTTCGTCGCGGTTGATCGCGTACGCGACGGCCTGCCGGACCTTCTTGTCCGTGAAGAGCGGGAAGTCGTTGTTCAGGTGCAGCGCCCACCACTTTGACTTATAGCCGGTCTCCAGACGGACATTCTTTGTCCCTTCCACCGACGGGATGTTGAAGGGTTCGAGCTGCACCACATCAAGCTCACCCGTCTTCAGTTGGGCGATCTGGGTGTTGGCGTCGGGCAGCACTTTGAAGATTACTGTGTCCAGCTTCGGCTTCCCAAGGAAGAAGTCGGGGTTTGCGACCAACGTCAGGTGATCGCCGGGCACGTACTCCGCCAGCTTGAACGCGCCGGTGCCGACTGGCTTCTTCTTGTTGAACTCCGTGTCATTGGCGATGTCCTTGCCCTCGAGCAAATGCTTCGGCGCTACCTGGAACCGGTTGGCCAGGTAGGTCGGGAAGGCGGGGAATGGCTGCTTCATGACGAACTTGACCGTTAGCTTGTCGATCACGTCGGTCGACTTCACACTGGCGAAATTCTTGCCGACGGAGCTCTTCCACTTGGGGTCGAGCACGGTGTCCATGCTGAACTTCACGTCCTCTGCCGTGAAGGGCTGGCCGTCATGCCACTTGACCCCGTCCCGCAGGTGAAATAGCCAGCTGAGGCCGTCCTGGCTCTGCTCCCAGGTGGTAGCGAGCATCGGGGCGGGCGCAAAGGTATCGGCATCCAGGCGGGTCAGTCCGTTAAAGAGAATCCGGGCCAGGATCACTTCCGCCGTGGATGAGGCCATCAGCGGACTCATTGTGCCGGGGTCTGCGATCAGCGGCATCACAACGCGGCCGCCGCTCTTGGCACCCCCATCGCCGCCCCCCGTACCTGGAGCTGACGGCTTGCCGCTGCCGCACCCGGAAACGGCTATCCCCACTACCACAAGCGATGCCAGAAACGCCCTGATACGCATGCGCTGCCCTCCTGTCTGCCGGTTAACTCTTCGGATAGATTGCGTCCCGCATCCCCAGGATGTCGGCGATCAGCTCCCCGCTGCGGATGCGCTCGGCGATTTTCCGCTCCTTGACCTCGACCGCCTCGGCAGCAGCGACGACCTCCTCCAGCTTCTCCCCGGGAATGACGACGACGCCGTCGTCATCGGCCAGGATCCAGTCGCCGGGCCGTACTACGACACCTCCACAGGAGACCGGGATCTGGGTGTCCCCCACCCGCCGGTTGCTGCCGACCCGGGGGGTGACGAACCGTGACCAGACCGGGAAGCCCAGCTCCCGCACACCGTTCAGATCCCGGCACGGACCGTCGATGACGATGCCGGCAATGCCGATCGTCTGGGCCTGAAGCGACATCAGCTCCCCGAACAGAGCGCCACGGTCATCCGCCTCGCCATCGACAACGATCACGTCGCCCGCTTTGGCCTCGAGCAGCGCCTTGTGGACAGTGATGATTGCCCCCGGGTAACACTTGACGGTGAACGCGGGGCCGGCCACGACCTTGCCAGGCACGATTGACTTGATCGCGGCATGCATGGGACCGAAGGACTTCTGCGAATCACTGACGGCGCTGGACGCGACTTGCTTCAGGCGTTCATTCAGGCTCATTGCGCTGTTCCTCCCCGATGTGTGTGATCAGGCCCGCCGGTTCCGGTACAGCAGGTCGGCGTACTGTGCGCGCATCGCCGTTTCCTTCGCTTCCTTCTCCAGGGCGATGGGCAGGATCGCCTCAGCCTCCTCAGGGGAGAGGACGACCACGCCGTCATCGTCCGCGACAATCAGGTCACCGGGATTCACCACCACGCCGCCGCAGCTCACGGGGGTATTGATCTCGCCCTGGAGTCCGACCGGCTTGCCCACCAGGGCGGAGACGGTGCGGCTGAATGTCGGGAAGCCCATGTCGCCAATCGAGATCACGTCGCAGATGGCACCGTCCACCACCCAGCCGCCGATGCCGAGCTGCAGGTGCTTGAGCGCGCGGAACTCCCCGATCACGGCGTGCTCGGTATCGCCGCAGCGGTCGACGACGATCACGTCGCCGGGGCGGGCGATATCGGTCACCTTGTTCAGGATCTCGATGTCCACGCCGCCGGGGGCCCGGACGGTGACGGCGGTGCCCACCAGTTTGCAGCCCCGGTAGGCCGGCTTGATGCCGCTGTCCATGAAGCGCAGGTCCTTCATGTGGCCCAGGGTGGCCGGCGCCACCTTCTTGTACTGCTCAATGGTATCCGGGGCAATCGTGCCGACGCGGTCATGAATCTTCATCGTGCTCCTCCTTCTATGTTGCAGTTATGTCATCTCCCCGGTCCCGGGCCGGACCGAAACTCCGTCACCAACGCGCACCATGTGGCGGCACCGGTCACCGCGCACCGTCCACTTGCAGGCGAACAGCGCCTCGTCGCCGGAGGGGGGATAGGAGATTCGCTCGATGAGGAGCACGGGCTGCCCTTTCCGGATGCCCAGCTGGCTCGCCTCGAACTCGTCGGCCACGGCTGGTTCGAGGTACTTCACCTCCCGGTCGACCGGCAGGTGATAGCGCCCCCGGAGAATCTCGTTGAAAAAGACGGAGAGGTCGAGCTCCAGGAGACCGGGGCAGCGCACCTCGGGGATCTCCCAGGACTCGATGAAGACGGGCTCGGACTGGACGGAGATCAGGCGCATGACCCGGAAGGTGCGGTCCTCAGGGGCGAGGCCGAACAATTCCCGCTCCCGGGTGGTGGCAGGAAGCCAGAACTGGGAGAGCACTTTGACCGTGGTGGTCAGGCCCCGGTCCGCCATCTGGCGGTTGAAGGTCTGAATGCCGGCCAGGTCCTCTTCTAGCTTGGGCTCGGCGACGAAGGTACCCTTGCCCTGGCGTCGCTTAAGCAATCCGTCGACGACGAGATCGCCGAGGGCCTGCCGGACCGTGGCTCGGCTCACCCCGAAGCGCCGCATCAGCTGATGCTCCGAGGGAATCTGGGCACCGGGGGCATAGTCGCCGGAACTGATTTCCCGGCGAAGCAGCTCTTTGAGCTGGTAGTAGACGGGAACGACTCCTGACGGGTCAAGCTGCACGCAGTCAACTCCTTTCACGAATATGGACAGACATGTTCTGTTGTCCGTACAAGTGCGATTCAATTGATGTATCACATATACCTTTCTACCGCGAAAATTTTGCATTTTGTTCAGGAATGGTGCGAAGTCTGGGGCGTGTCTGGGGTGACACGGACAAAATGGCAGTGCCCGGTTGTACGGACATGTACAACCGGGCAGTGTGAAGGTTCCAACTCGGCCGTGACATCCCGGACGTCGCCGGGCGGGCGCTACCCTCATATCAGCGTTGGTGGGAGTCCATCGCGCAAAACCCAGCCCGGGACCCACAGCGTGTCTTCCTGGCGGTTGACGGCGATCGCTGGGTGGCGATGACCCAGATGACTGCCGTGAGCGGCGGTCTGTACAGTCCCGGGCGTGGGTCCGGGGCTTTGCCTGTATGTGGATGGGAGGTCGGCGGGGCGCGCCGAACCTGCGGTATTGGCGCCAAGTAGCGCAGGGCACACTACGCGCCGAGGTGAGCGCAGATGTCTGATACCCCCGGGGCCAATCCACTCTCTGTCCACCCGGGATTTACCCGCATGTTCGCCCCCGGCCGGCTCAGCCTGGGTGTCTACTTTCCGATCGAGGTCTTCGAGGGCAGCAACCCAACCATGGCAAATCAGGTTGAACTGGCCCAGCGCGCAGAGGCGCTGGGCTTTGCGGCTGTCTGGTTCCGCGACGTGCCCCTGCTCGACCCGCACTTCGGGGACATCGGCCAGATCTACGACCCCTGGGTCTATCTCGGCTACATCGCCGCGCAGACGAGCACCATCGCCCTGGCGACCGGTGCGATCGTGCTGCCGCTGCGCCATCCCCTGCACACGGCGAAGGCTGCGGCCTCAGTCGATCAGATCTCCGGCGGGCGCCTGGTGCTGGGCGTGGCCACTGGCGACCGCCCTGTCGAGTTCCCGGCGTTCGGCAGGGACATTGAAGAGCGGGGCGAACTGTTTCGCGAGTTCCTCACGTACTTCCGGCAGGCCCTGGCCGAACGCTTCCCGGTGATTGATTCCCCGTTCGGCTACCTGGAGGGCGCCGACCTCGTGCCCAAGCCGCCGTTCGGCACCATCCCGCTGATGATTGTCGGCCACAGCCAGCAGTCGGTCGAATGGATTGCACGCAACGGCGACGCATGGGCGATGTACCCACGCCCGCCGCATCAGCAGCAGCATATCATCGCTGAATGGCGACAGGCGACCGAGCAGGCGGCACCCGGTGTCTTCAAGCCTTTCGCACAGTCACTGTTCATCGACCTGTCGACGGACCCGGAGGAGCCGCCCCGTGCCATCCACCTGGGCTACCGCCTGGGCCGCAACGTGCTGATCCAGTTGCTCACCACGATCCGGGAGATTGGGGTCAGCCATGTGGTCCTGAACCTCAAGTACGGGCACCGCCCGGCGGGGGAGGTCCTGGAAGAGGTGGGGGAGTATGTGCTGCCGCTGGTGACGGGGATATGAGCAATCCCCCATTGGCTGTCATGGCTAATGGGGGATTTGTCAGTTTTATGTGAGTGCTATGTGAGTGCCATGCGAGTGCTATGTGATCGCTATGTGAGTGCTATGTCGGGACGACCTGGTGGTTTCAGAGCCGCGACACTAGCGTTACACACCAAGCCCACTTAGGTTCAACACCAAGCCCACTTAGGTTGAACACCATGCACACATAGGTTCAATAGCAACCACACCGAAGGTTGCAGCAGAACATCAGCATGCCGACAGATGCCACCAAGTGATCAGTGAGCAGTCGATCACGATCCGATCAGCACCGACCAAGCGGGCCGTCGGCACTCTATCAGGATCATGCAGGACCAGCGCACTACTCTGTCACCAGTCTCTTGGGATCATGCCAGCACCGATCTAGTGATCCAACGCCTAGTTTACCCGGAAATTCACTTCCGGATA
>JAQBPS010000469.1 GCA_028287415.1 Bacillota bacterium
CATCCAGCCCCGCCCCATGCCATGGCGAGTAGAGCGCCGCTCCGGTGAACAGGTCCGGGCGGCCGAGTGCCAGCTGCGCGGCCAGTGAGGCCCCATTCGACCCACCTGCGACCCACCCGCCGACGGCCAGCGCTCTTCCACGTACGGCACCACCTGCTCCCACACCCAGTGGCGGGCCGCAGCGTTGCGGCTCCCGCCGATCAGGTACTCCTCGGGTCGGGCCGGCCCGCCGTTGTCCATCAGCACGAGCATCACCGGCGGCATCTCACCGCGCTGTCGCAGCGTATCAGTGATGCGCGGGAACCACCCGTGTTGATCCACGCCGAACTGCCCATCGGTGATGTAGAGCGTCGCCAGCGGCCGCCCCGCTAGACAGTCTCAGGGATCGGCGGGGCCGGAAAGTCGCCGCCCCAGATCGCCGTCCCGGGAATCTGTTCCAGGGGCACGGGCCGTTCCAGCCACTCCGCCAGGCAAACCAGCCCGCCCTCGCCGGGGTCGCCCTCCCACAGCACCGTCATGGTGCCGTCGCCATGGAAAATCGGGGAGCGCATGTCGGGGGTAAGCAGCCCGGGTTCGGCTTTGAGTTTGGCAAAGGTGATCAAGTGATGCTACCTCCTGGCCGCGAGCGCTGCTACGTCCGGGGACGGGTGCGGCTTGTCGGCGTCGCGGCCAGCGGATCCTCCGGCCAGTAATGCTTCGGATACCGACCCCGGAGATCCTTGCGTACCGCGAAGTACGCATTCTGCCAAAAGCTTGCCAGATCCTGAGTCACTTGCACAGGGCGCCGCGCGGGCGACAGCAGGTGCAGCGTGAGCGGCACACGCCCGTGTGCAATCCGCGGGGTCTGAGCGAGGCCGAACAGTTCCTGAAGGCGAACCGCAAGCACGGGAGTTGTCGGATCACTGTAATCGATGGGGATCCGGGAGCCACTGGGCACGGCCATGTGCGTCGGCGCTCCCTCATCCAGGGCCTCGCGCTGCGCCCAGGAGAGCAGCCCCCCGAGAATCTCTGCGAGTTTCAAGCGCTGGAGGTTGTCACGGCTGCGCATGCCATAAAGATGCGGTGCAAGCCAGTCACCCACAGTCGCCGCCAGCGCAGCGTCAGATGCGTCCGGCCAGCCCGGCTCGAACCGGTGCATGAAGATCAGCCGTTCCTGGAGCTGGCGGGCGCTCTTCGTCCACGGCAGGAGCTCCAACCCGGTCGAGCGGATGCCCTGGAGCAGGGCCGCCAGTGCCTCCTCCGGGTCGGGATTCGCTATCGGAGCCTCCAGCAGCACCAGTGCGCCCAGCCGCTCCCGCCTGCGCGCTCGCACGGCCTGCGCCCCGGGGTCCCACGCGACCAGGCTCTCCACGATGATCTGATCGGCCACGTGCCGCTCCAGGTCGCCCAGCGAGACGGGTGCCCCGAGGAAAATGCGGCTCTCCGGCCCCTGGTCGTCGAGGTCCGCTGCGACGATGTACTCCTGATTGGCGAGGGGCTGTGGCTGCGCAAATCTCGCTCCCCGCCCGTTGCGCAGCAGAAAGCCGCCCCCCGGCCGCCGCTGGGCGATCCGGTCCGGGTAGGCGAACGCCAGGAGCAACCCGGTGGCCTCATCATCCGGCACATCGCGGGGAGGCAGCCGGAGCGCCTGCTTCCAGCGGTCAGCCTCGGTCTTGATCCGCCGGATGGCATCGAAATCCACGGAGTGATACCCAAATCCTCGCACCGCATCAATGCGGTGCCGCAGGTCCCCGTCCCGCTCCCCGGGCAGGATGTCCCGCTCGCTCAGCAGCGCGGCGAGCTCACACGCCAGCGATCCCAGCCTCAGCGGAACCGCCCGCAAAAGCATGTGCGCCAGCCGCGGGTGCAGCCCCAGGTCCGCCATCTGCCGGCCATGGGCCGTGATCGCCCCGTCCGCAGCCAGCGCCCCCAGTTGCCGCAGCAGTTCACGGGCCTGCGCCAGTGCGGCAGCAGGCGGTGCATCCAGCCACAGCAGTTCAGCCGGGTCTGACACGCCCCAGGCCGCCAGCTCAAGGGCCAGCGGGGCGAGGTCCGCCTCCAGGATTTCCGGCGTACTGCGCGCCGCAAGACCGCGATCGTCGCGCTCCGGCCACAGCCGGTAGCAGACCCCCGGCCCGAGCCGGCCCGCCCGGCCCCGGCGCTGGTCCGCCGACGCCCGGGAGACCGGGACTGTCTCCAGCCGTGTCATCCCCGTGCGAGGGGAGAAGCGGGGGACGCGCATCAGCCCGCTGTCAATGATGACCCGAACGCCCTCAACCGTCAGGCTGGTCTCGGCGATTGCCGTCGCCAGTACCACCTTGCGTTCACCTGGCGCGGCGGGCTCCAGTGCGTCATCCTGGGCGTACTGCGGCAGGCCGCCGTAGAGCGGCAGCACGTTCACGCCGCGCCCCAGATCAGCCTCGCCAAGTAACGCCGCCACCCGCCGGATCTCCCCAGCGCCAGGCAGGAAGACGAGGATATCGCCGTCATCAGCGCGCAGCGCACCGATCACCGCACGCGCAACGGCGGACTCGATGCGCACATCGGCCGGCACATTCACATAGTGCGTCTCGACCGAAAAACTCCGCCCTTCGCTGGTCAGCACGGGCGCGTCGCCCAGCAGCGCAGCCACGGGCGCCGGCTCCAGCGTGGCCGACATCACCAGAATGCGCAGGTCCTCGCGCAGCAAGGCCTGGGACTGAAGCGCCAGCGCCAGTCCCAGGTCCGCGTGCAGCGAGCGCTCGTGAAACTCATCAAAAATCACGGCGCCCA
>JAQBPS010000498.1 GCA_028287415.1 Bacillota bacterium
TGGAGCCCCCGCCGGCGCCCACCTCGACAATATCGACGACCGGCACCTGCACGGGATAGCCCGGGTAGACCGGGGTGCTTTCAATGCGGTAGTCGGTGCGCACTTGCACCCGCCCGTCCTGAATCAGGGAGGCCTTGGCGGTGGTGCCGCCGACGTCGATGGCGATCAGATCGGGGCGCCCGGTTACAGCGCCCAGAAGGGCGGCGCCGGCCATGCCGGCTACCGGCCCGGACTCCAGCAGGTGGATCGGGGCCGCCGCGGCCCGGCTCAGGGGGGCGATACCGCCCCCCGAGAGCATGGCGTAGACCGGCGCCCGCACACCCAGCCCCTGCAGCCCGGCGGCGAGCCGTTCCAGGTAAGCCCGCCCGACGGGCTGGACGTACGCATTCAGCACAGCGGTGCTGGTGCGCTCATACTCCCGCCACTCCCGGCTGATGCTGACGCTGGGGCAGACGGCCGCCTCCGGCCACTCTTCCTGGATCACCTTTGCGGCCTGGAGTTCATGGGCCGGGTTCGCGTATGCGTGCAAGAAACAGATGGCGACGGCCTGCACGCCGGCAGCCCGCAGCGCCCGGGCGGCGGCCCGCACTTCATCGTCATCAAGCCGCAGCAGCACGTCGCCGCCCGGGCCCATGCGTTCGGAGACCTCCAGACGCAAGTCCCGGGGCACCAGCGGAACCGGTTTGTGATAGGTAAAGTTGTACAGGTCGGGGCGGTTGCCGCGGCCGATCTCAAGCACGTCCCGAAAGCCCCGGGTCGTGATCAGTCCGACTCTGGCGCCTCGCCGCTCAGTGATCGCATTGATCACCGTCGTCGTGCCGTGAATAAAGGTCTTGACCTCGGCTGGCGCAATGCCGGACCGGCGGAACACCTCCAGGGTGCCCTCGGCGAAATCCGGCGGGGTGGAGTGCGCTTTGGTGGCGACCAGCCCGCCCGTACGGGGGTCGAAGGCGACCAGGTCGGTAAACGTGCCGCCCACATCGGTAGCCACACGCAAAGATATCACCTCTTAGATTTCGCCCGCAAAATGACAGGCGGTCTGATGTCCGCCAGGCGGGGTGCGCAGGGCCGGAGCTTCCAACCGACAGCGCTCCACCGCGTAGGGACAACGCGGGTGGAACCGGCAGCCGGAGGGCGGAGACTTGGGGTCGGGAACGCCGCCTCGCAGCACCATTCGCTCCCGGGCAGCGCTCGGGTCGGGCTCCGGCCGCGATGCCAGGAGCGCCCGGGTGTAGGGATGGAGCGGGTTCCCGAACAACTCCTCCGTGGTCCCCGTCTCGACCACCTCGCCGAGGTACATGACCGCGACCCGGTCACAGAGGTATTCCATCACCGCAAGGTCGTGGGAGATGAACAGGTAGGTGAGCCCCAGCCGCTGCTGCAAGTCGGTCAGCAGCCGCAGGATCTGCGCCTGCACGGAGACGTCCAGGGCAGAGGTTGGCTCATCCAGCACCAGCAGCCGCGGCTGCACCGAGAGCGCCCGCGCGATCCCCACCCGCTGCCGCTGCCCGCCGGAGAGTTCGTGGGGGTAGCGCTGGGCGTACTCCGCTCCGAGGCCGACCAGTTCGAGCAGTTCCGCAGCCTTCCGGGTCCGTTCAGAGCCGGAGAGAGTGCGGTGGGCCGCAAGCGGCTCGATGACCGATGCGCCAATCCGCATGCGGGGGTTCAAAGACCAGTACGGATCCTGGAAGACCATCTGGGCGTGTTGTCGCCACTGGCGGAGTTGCTCGCCTTTCAGCGCGCTGACTGAGGTTCCGTCCATGGCGATGGTGCCGGCGGATGGCTCGATCAGCCGCAGGAGCAGGCGCCCGAGGGTTGACTTGCCGCAGCCGGACTCACCGGCCAGGCCCAGTGTCTCCCCAGGGCGGTCGATGGTCAGGGTCACCCCGTCCACAGCCCGCACATGGCCAGACGGCTTGCTCAGCAAACCGCCCCCGACGGGATAATGCTTGACCAGCCCTTCCACCTGTAGAAAAGGCTTCTCAGTCACGCACGCCCACCTCCTCCGCATGGACCACGGGGCAGGCTGCTGACCGGCCGCTGCCGAAGTCGATCAACTTTGGATCGTGAGTCGTACAAGTCGGTACTGCCAGCGGGCAGCGGGGCGCGAATCGGCACCCGGGCGGGAGGTGCCGCAGGTCGGGAACCGTACCTCCAATTGGCCGCAGCTCCTGCCCGCGCCTGGGGAGCGACCCCAGCAGGCCGCGGCTGTAGGGATGGGCGGGCCGGCGGAACAGATCGGCAACCGGTGCCTCTTCCACAACCCGCCCTGCGTACATGACTGCGACCCGGTCGCAGGTGCGGGCGACGACCCCGAGATCATGGGTGATCAGCAGCACCCCCATGCCAAACTGCCGCTGCAACTGCTTCAGGAGGTCCAGAATCTGCGCCTCGATGGTGACATCCAGCGCGGTGGTCGGCTCGTCCGCAATCAGCAGATCCGGCCCGCATGAGAGTGCGACGGCGATCATGATCCGCTGGCGCTGCCCGCCGGATAACTGGTGTGGATAGCGGCACGAGACGCCGGCGGGGTCGGGCATGCCAACCAACTCCAGCAGTTCCAGGGCCCTCGCCCGGGCCTGTCGCTGGGTGCCGCCCTTGTGGGTCCGTATGACGCGCATGAGCTGTTCGCCCACAGTGAACACCGGGTTGAAGGCGGTGGCGGGGTCCTGGAAGATCATCGCCACCTTGCTGCCCCGGATCTTCTGCAGCTCCCGCTCGGAAAGGCCGACGAGGTTCCGGCCCTCCAGCACTACTCTGCCGCCCACCCGGGCGGCATGGGCGGGATGGAGGCCAAGGATGCTCAAGGCCACCGAGGACTTGCCGCACCCGGATTCCCCCACCAGCCCGACCACCTCATTGCGGCCCACGGTGAGTTGCTCGATGTCCACGACCTGGACGGGGCCGTGCTCCGTGCGGAACGTGACGGTCAGCTGCTCAATCGACAGCAAGGGCTCAGGCACTGCGCTTCACCCCCTTCGGGTCAAGCACTTCCCGCAGGCCGTCCCCGAGCAGGTTGAAGCCGAGCACGGTCAGGAAGATGGCGAGTCCGGGGTACGTGACGTACCACGGCGCGTTCACGAAGTAGGTCCGACCGGTGTTGATCATCAGGCCCCACTCTGGCGTGGGCACCTGCGCACCCAGTCCGAGAAAGCTGAGCGATGCGAGGGTGAGCACCACGGAGCCGAAGTCCATCGACGCCTGGACGATGACCGGTGCGATCGTGTTGGGCAGGATGTGGCGGAAGACGATCACCAGGGGCCGCACGCCGGCGGCCCGGGCCGCCTCCACAAATGGGCGCTCCCGCACGCTGGTCGCCTCGCCCCGGATGAGCCGGGTGTACCAGGGCCACCATGCGAGGGCAATGGCGATCATTGTGTTGCTGAGGGAGGGCCCGAGCATGGCCCCGATGGCGATGGCCAGAAGCAGCGGCGGGAAGCTGAGGAAGATGTCCGTGATGCGCATGATCAGTTCATCCACCGCGCCGCCGAAGGTGCCGGCGACGGCGCCCAGGGGCACGCCCAGCACAAGGGCCAGGCCAATGGCCAGGACGCCGGTCCAGACCGAGATGCGGGCGCCGTAAAGCACCCGGCTGAAAATATCCCGGCCGAGGTCGTCGGTGCCCATCCAGTACGTGCCGTCGGGCGGATGGAAGCGGGCGACGGGGTTGACGCCGCCGAGGGCGTGGTCCGGGAAGGGCGCCAGGACGGGCGCCAGCAAAGCGGCCAGCAGCAGGATGACGACGATCACCAGTCCCGCCAGGGAGAGGGGGTTTTTGAGCAGGCGTTTCATCGGAGGCTGATGCGGGGATCGAGCCACGCATGGACCAGGTCCACAATCAGGTTGAGTACGACATAGGCGATGGCTACCAGCACCGTCACCCCCATAATGGCCGGATAGTCGGCGGCGATCAGGGCGCCCGCCGCATAGCGGCCGAGGCCAGGCCAGGCGAAGACCGCTTCAATGAGAAATGTGCCGGAGAGGGAGTAGGCCATGCTCAGGGCGAGTACCGTAGCAGTTGGTCCCATTGCAGGCTTCAGGGCATAGCGCCCGAGGATCGTCCGATTCGGGATGCCCATGGCCCTCGCTGCCCGGATGTGATCCTCCCCGAGCACCTCAGTCATGGAGGAGCGAACCATCCGGGTGACGAGGCCGATGGGGTAGGCGGCCAGGGTGACGGCAGGGAGGATCAGGTGTTTCAACGCCGAACCTACCAGCGCCCAGTCGCCCGCAAGTAGCCCGTCCAGCACGTAGGAACCGGTCATCACCGGCACGGAGTGGGCGAGGCGGAAGACGGAATCCAAGCGCCCACCGACCGGGAGCAGTTTCAGCTTCTGGAAGAAGAGCAACTGCAGGAGCAACGCAAGCCAGAACGAGGGCACCGACACACCTGTGATCGCGACCAGGCGGCTCAGTTGATCTGGAATGCGGTCCTGGTAACGGGCGGACAAGATCCCGAGGGGGATCCCGACCGCCATCGCCAGCAGGGAGCTCAGCACAAGCAACTCCAAAGAGGGGGGCAGATAGGCCTTGATATCGCCGAGCACCGGCTGGTGCGTGACGACGGATTCGCCCCAATCGCCGCGCACCAGACCGGACAGGTAGCGCAGGTACTGCACCGGCAGCGGGTCATTCAGCCCGAGGTAGATTCGGGCCCGCGCAATCTGCGCGGCGGTGGCTTTCGGCCCCACCCACTTGGCAGCGGCATCGGCCGGCACCACCCGGGCGGCGAGGAATGTGAAGACCGAAACGCCGAATAGGACCACCACGGCGAGCAGCAAACGCCGCAGGAGAAAGGTGCGCATCTGATCACACTCCCGTGCTTACTCCCGATAGACGTCGTACCAGAAGACCACATGGGGGTAGGAGGGATTGTCGACGTAGCCCTTGAGACTCTTCTTCACTACACGGGCGTACTGGATGTCGTAGATGGGAATCGCCACCGCATCGTTGTACAGGAGCTGGTCAGCCTCGGCGTAACGGGCGGCCGCCTTCGCACGGTCCGTGCCGGCAAGCTTCACGGCGTCGTCGATGATCGCATCATAGGCCGGGTTGCTGTAGTAGCCGAGGTTGAAGCTGACGTCCTTCTCGCTGTGGAACATGCTCTGATGCCAGCTGTGCGGCGTCGTCACATCCGGCCACCAGTACATGAGGAAGATGTCCTGGCGCTGGCCGGGATCCTTCGCTTTGCCGAGATCCAGCTGGGCTTCCCACGTCATGCCCTTCGGTTCAGCCGTGACGCCGATCTTCTTCAGCTCGGCCACCCATAGCTCGACAATCTGGCGCTGAGCGTCGTCGCCGGAGCTGTAAGTAATCGTGACCTTGAGGTCCTTGGCGCCGGCTTCGGCCATAAGGGCGATGGCCCTCGCCGTGTCTGTCTTGCGCTGGGGTACGCTCGCGGCATGGCCCCACATGCCGTCCGGCACGATACCGCGGCTCTGGGTGGCGTAACCCTGGGCGACACTGTTGACAGCTGCATCGTAGGGGAAGGCAAGGGCAAGCGCCTCCCGAACCTTGGGGTTCGTGATCTTCTTTGTGTTGATCAATGCGAACAGGTTTTCAAACGACTTGGCGTTGCGGACCGCTAGCTCCGGCTGATTCTCGTAGCCCTTCAGCATGTCGTAGGGCATCATGTTGACGAAGTCGGCCTCGCCGGCGTTGACGACCTGCTGCCGGGTGGCCGGCTCGGTAACAGCCTTGAAGACCACCTTGTCGAAGTGCTTGCCAGCCCAGCCCTTCCGGTAGCCGTCGAACTTGTTCAGCACCAGGTCTTCGCCCTTTTTCCAGGACTCCACTGTGTAGGGCCCGGTGCCGGCGTCGTTACCCTGTCCGAACCAAGTTTCGCCGCCCTTGGACTCGGCGTAGTCCACGTCGTATACAAACGCACCGTAGCTGGACGCGGCGATCAGGTCGAGGGGGGCTGCGTACTTGAGGTGGAAGACTACCGTGGTCGGGTCTTTCACCTCGATCTTGTCCACCGCATCCCAGATGAAGGCGGCGCCCTTGCCGCGAGTCATGGTCCGCTCGATGGACTTCTTGACGTCCTCGGCGGTCATCTCCTTGTTGCTGCCGTGGAATTTGACCCCTTTACGCAGGGTAAACGTCCAGGTCTTGGCATCGGTCGAGTGCGCGTAGCTTTCAGCCAGGATCGGTTCGAACTTGTCGGTTGCCGGGTTGTACCGGAGCAAGGTCTCGTACAGGTTGTGCATGGCGATAATCTCGTTGGAAAAGCTGTCCGAGGGGTCCCAGAAGATGACCACGTCCGACGAGTTGACGTAGACACCGACCTGAGGCCCGCTTTGGGCGGGCGGGGGCGTGGACGAGGACTTCGGGGCGCAACCTGCGGCGAGCAGCAGCGACAGCGGCAGTAGCACGGCGGCCATGATGGACCGGTGATTCATGTGAAGACCCCTCTCGTAATCGGCCCCTGATAAGAAAGATGTCGCATCATATTCTAGTGCTATAAAGCGAATCCTGCATGTATACAGTATCGAAACAAAAAAAGCCCGCGCCAATGCAACGCGGAGCGGCGAAAGTTTTGTCACGCCTCGACAGGGCAATGAAAGTACGGCGCCCTGATACGGGGAGCCGGTGCCCGTAGCCACTCGTAGCCAACCCGTAACATACCGTTGATCCGTTGTTCACAAATCGTTCAGCTTTACAGGGCACTATGAGAGGGTGGCTGATGCCCTGGCTTATGGTTGCCCTGTAATCTTATGTAATGGAGCGATTTCGTGGAGCAAAAGAGAATCGTCCCGGAGCTGTTCGTGATACGCGCTATCGCCTGCCTGTGCGTCGTGCTGCTTCACGCGAACGGCATGCTTTTACAATATGACGCGACGCTCACGCCGACAGCGGCGAAATGGCTCACGATCCTCAGCGCCCTGCTGCTGTTCAGCACCCCTGCCTTTGCGTTCATGTCGGCCTTCTTAC
>JAQBPS010000500.1 GCA_028287415.1 Bacillota bacterium
CGGGAGATGAACCGGCTCGGCATGCTGATCGACCTGGCGCACATCACTGCGCCGGGCTTCTACGATGTGCTGGAGCTCTCCGAGCAGCCGGTGCTGTTTACCCACGGAAACTGCCGCGCACTGTGCGACCATGCCCGCAACCTGACTGATGAGCAGATCAAGGCGCTGGCCACGCAGGGCGGCGTGTTCGGCGTCTCCTTCGTCAATAGCTTCATGCACAAGGAGACGGCGACCCTGAAGACGGTGGCCGACCACATCGACTATGTAGTGCAGCTGCTCGGCTCGCCGGACCATGTCGCCTACGGCTCCGACCTGGACGGGTGCACGCCGCCGCCCGGCCTGGAAGACGTGACCAAGCTGCCCGATCTGACGGCTGAACTGCTCAGCCGGGGTTATCGCGAAGCCGATATGGAAAAAATTCTGGGCGGGAACTTCCTGCGGGTTTTCGCGCAGGTGCTTAAGGGTTAGGGCAACCATAGTAGCTGGGAGGCAACAACGTTGGAACTACGTGTGGTACATTGGCCCCTGACCAAGATTGAGGCCGACGTCCTGGTACTGGGTCTTCACCAGGCCGGCAAGGTGGACGATGAGCTGGACTATCCCCTGCGCGGTGCGATCAATCAGGCACTCAAGGCCGGTGATTTCCGGGGCGAGTACGGCGCAACCATGGTGATGTACACCGGGGGGGCGCTGCCCGCCCGTAAGATTCTGCTGTTCGGCCTCGGCATGGAGTGGCAGCTGGATATCCGCAAGCTGCGCAAGGCGGCAGGCATGGCAGTCCGCGCCGCCCGCGACAGCCTGGGCAGTGGCGGCAGCACGGTCGCCATCGCCTTCCCGCCGATCGCCGGGCTCACGGCCGGCAGCGCGGACCAGTTCATCGTGGAGGGCGCCCTGCATGGCCTCCACCGGTTCAAGAGCTTCAAGACCACTGAAGAGGTGAAGGCCGACGTCGCCACGCTGTTGGTCGTGGGCGGCGGCGAGTCGCAGCCGCAGGTGATGTATGGCCGCATCGTCGCGGAGGCGACCAACCTGGCCCGCTCCGTCAACTGGTTGCCGGGCAACCACCTGACGGCCGCCATGTTGGGCGAGAAGGCACAGGCGGTCTGCCGGGAGGCCGGCGTGGAGATCGAGGTCTACGACAAGAAGGGCTGCAAGGAGCTGGGCCTGGGACTGCTGCTGGCGGTCAACCAGGGCTCCGAGGAGGAGCCACGCTTCATCGTCATGCGGTACAAGGGCAACGGCGGCAACGGCCCATGGCTGGGCCTCGTCGGCAAGGGCGTCACGTTCGATACCGGCGGCATCTCGATCAAGTCGAGCGAGAACATGTGGGACATGAAGTATGACATGTCCGGCGCTGGTGCTGTGCTGGGCGCCATGCAGGCGATTGGCAAGCTCAAGCCCAGGTGCGACGTGATCGCCGTGATCGCTGCGACGGACAACATGCCGGACGGCAATGCCTTCAAGCCGGGCGACGTCATCTCCGGCCTGTCCGGCAAAACTGTCGAGGTCCGCTCGACCGACGCCGAGGGTCGCCTGGTGCTCTCCGACGGGCTGGCCTATGCGGTCAAGCAGGGCGCATCCCGGCTGATCACCGCCTCCACGCTGACGGGCGCCGCAAATGTCGCCCTGGGCCCGATCCGCTTCGGCATTGTCGCCAACGACGACGCCTGGGAGGACGAGGTGCTGACGGCCGCCACCGAGGCGGGGGAGCGTGGCTGGAAGCTCCCGCATGACGAGGAGTACTACGACCTGTTCAAGAGCCTGATCGCGGACATGTCGAACACCGGCACAGGCCGGTCGGCGGGCACGGTCGTGGGCGGCCTCTTCCTCATGAAGCACGTCGGCGACACCCCGTGCGTCCACATGGACATCGCCTCGCTCGCCTGGCGAAACGCGGCGGACAGGTATGAGGATGTGGGCGCCACGGGCGTCGCAGTCAAGACTTTTGTGCGCGCGGCAATCCGCTTTGCGGAGGCGAATAAGTAGTGGTCCATATTCCGATGCCCGCCCCGCAAGGGCGGGCTGACCTTCACACGCACACGACCGCATCGGATGGCACACTGGGCCCCTCTGAGCACGTGCAGTGGGCGGCGGAGCAGGGGCTGGCGGCTCTGGGCATCACTGACCATGACACCACTGCCGGCTGGGATGAGGCGATCGCAGCCAGTCGCACGCTCGGGCTGGAGATCGTGCCGGGATGCGAGCTCTCCACCGAGGTGGCTAAGACCGAGGTCCATCTGCTCGCCTATTACTTCGACCGCGAGGAGCCTGAGATGGCGGCGCTGCTGGCACGCATGCGGGGCGGGCGTCGCAAGCGGGCCGAGGAGGCGGTGGCGAAGCTGCAAGCGCTCGGCCATACCCAGGTGAAGCTGGAGCGGGTGCTGGAACTGGGCGGCGAGAGCGTGGGGCGGCCGCACATCGCCGCGGTGATGGTCGAGGCGGGGATCGTCCGCACGCTTCAGGATGCCTTTGAGCGCTTCCTCACCCGAGGCCGGCCGGCCTATGTGGCCCGGCCCAAGCTGACGCCGGAAGAGGCGATCGCGGTCGTCAAGAAGGCCGGGGGCGTGCCGGTCGTGGCGCACCCGGGCTTGATCCGGGACGACAAGTGGGTGCGCCACTTCATCGCGGCGGGGGTGCTGGGGCTGGAGGCCTACCACACCGACCACTCGGACAGCCAGCGGCAGTTCTATGCCCGCTGGGCGGCAGACGCTGGCCTCATCTGCACCGGCGGCACGGACAGCCATGGGCCGAGGGGCAGCCGGACCGTGGTGCCCGGTACGGTCAACGTCAGTATGGATGTCGTGCAGCAACTAAAGCACGCCAGCGCTTATTGGCAGCGCACACAGGGGCCTACCTAGGAGGACTGTATCTATGACGCACCGCGTCGATATTGAATCATTTCATCCCCATGAGCTTGAGTTCATCACCTTCGGCGAGTCGGGGCAGGGGCCGCGGGTGTTGATCACGGCAGGCATTCATGGGGGCGAGGCGACCGGCATCTGGGCGGCCCGCAAGCTGGAGCAGTGGCTGCCCACGCAGGCGCTGAAGGGCCAGGTGACGGTCCTCCCGGTCGCCAACCCGGCGGCCTTCCGCAAGCTGACCCGGACCTCACCGTTTGACGAGCTGGACTTGAACCGGATTTTTCCCGGCAAGCCGGAGGGCAGTCCGTCGCTGGTTGTGGCGAGCCGGATCTGGGAACAGGCGAAGCAGGCGGATTTCATTGTCGACCTGCACTGCTGCGGATTGTTCGGCTCGGACTACACCCTGGCGCTGTGGGAGGAGTTCGGCTTCGCGAAGGATCTGGCCGGTCAGATCGACATTCCCGTGGTGATCCAGTCCGGCGGCACCCGCAGTCAGTTGTTCGTGGAGGCGTGCCACGCGGGCATCCCCGCGGTGGTCATCGAGCTGGCCGGCGGCCAGCTGGGGGCGGGCGGCGGCATTCTTGACCGCCACTCCGGTGAGAATGCGTTCACTGCGGTCACCAACCTGCTGCGGCGCCTGGGGGTGGCCCCGGGTGGGGCGCCGGCGATCAAGCCGTCCTTCTTCGGCCGGCTTCAGGAGGTGCACAGCCTGCGGGCGGCACTCTGGTCCACGGCCGTGGCGCCGGGCGCCCGGGTGCAGGAGGGCCAGCTGCTGGGCGACCTGGACGGGGAGCGGCTCTTCGCACCGGTCACCGGGGTAGCAACCTCGGTTCGGGGCGATAGCTACGTCTTCCCCGGCTACACGGTCGCGATGGTCGGCCCGCTCGTGGAGGGGTAGGCTGTCTCCAGATCATGCCTGTGGTGGCATAGCTGACTCCCGCCGTTGGTATACTAAGGGTATCACCTCTTTGGGCATGGGGGAGGGGAAGGCGTGGAGCAATCGGATGAGTTGACACAGCTGCGAAACCGGGTGCGTGTCCTGGAGGAGCGAATACAGGGCCTGCGGGCGAGCCGCCGCATCCTGATGAACCTGATCACTGCCCAGGAGCGGGAGAAGCGGGCCCGCATCCAGCGGCTGGAGCAGGAGAACACCCGGTTGCAGCAGCAGAGCACCCGGTACGCCAAGGCGGTGCTGGAGCGGAATATCCGCATTATCCGCCTGGAGCAGGCGCTTCAGCGCCCGGGTAGCCAGGAAGATATTTCTTGAGGGTACCATGACAGAAGCCCCCGTGACGACATGGCGTCACGGGGGCTGTTCGCGACCACTTGAGGCGGGGCAAGGAACAAACGCCCCGCACACTGCGACTTTTAGCGTGCGGGGCGTTTGTTCCGCCGGCGATAGGTGGAAGGGGGCAAGCTCAAAATGCCCCACAAACAGCCATTTCGCGTGTGGGGCGTTTTGTGCGCAGTCGCTGCGCTCAGCCCCTCTTTCACTGCAATCGACCGGGGTTTCGCATTTCAGCCTATCAGTGCCCGGGCCAGGACTCTACAAGTGTCCAACGTGCAGACTTAGGGGGCTCCGGCAGGCTCTCCCAATCCATAAACGGGTCGCCTGCGAAGGCCGGTTGGTCGCGGTGCCAGTCTGCCGGAACCGTCTGCCGAAGGGTGAGGGGCGAACCGCTGCGCGGGGCGCTCTCGGCCCGCCGCAAGTCACGTATCGAGCCGGTTGCGTACTGCTGGGTCATCTGGCACACCTCCTGAACTGGCGTTGACAGGTGGCGGTGGCATAGCTGCCGCTGCCACCTCACTGGTACCAGAGGACAGGGCGGGCCGTCAAAACGGATAGACAACCCTAGCTTGCGCCGCACCATTGCCCACCATGCAGGGCCGCGACGCCAATCGCGGCCCGGCGCGCGGCTGGGGCGCATCTTTTGTTAGAAGGAAGAATTGAGTGCCGTAAGGAACTGCTTCTAAACAGTTTGCGGAAATCATGAGGGGGATATGCGTGGAGCAGATCAAGGCCGTCGGCGCAGCCGCCGGGCGCATTCAGGCCAACGTCGCTGAAGTCATCGTAGGCAAGGGCAGTACGATCGAATTACTCCTGGTCGCGCTCGCTACCGGCGGCCATGTACTGCTCGAGGACGTTCCCGGCACTGGCAAGACCATGCTGGCCAAATCGCTGGCCCGCTCGCTTGACGCCGCCTTCGGCCGGATTCAGTTCACGCCCGACCTGCTCCCATCGGATGTCACGGGCGTCAGCTTTTATAATCAGAAAATGGGCGAGTTTGAATACCGGCCCGGCCCGATTTTCGCCCAGATCATCCTCGCGGATGAGATCAACCGGGCGACGCCCCGCACGCAGTCGGCCCTCCTTGAGTGCATGGAGGAGCGGCAGGTGACCGCCGAGGGTGTGACCCGCCCGCTGCCACGGCCATTCCTCGTCATCGCCACCCAGAACCCGGTCGAACAGGAAGGCACTTTTCCGCTGCCGGAGGCGCAATTGGACCGTTTCCTGCTCAAGCTGCCGGTCGGCTATCCGGAGGCGGAGGAGGAGATGGCGATCCTGGACCGGTTCCGTTCCCGCAATCCATACAACGACCTGCAGCCGGTGGCAGCGCTGGCCGAGATCCTGGCCCTCCAGGATGCGGTGCCGCTGGTCCACGTCAGCCGCCCGGTTCAGCAGTACATGGTCGACCTGGTGCGGGCGACCCGGTCGCAGACCGGGGTCGAACTGGGTGTCAGCCCGCGCGGCACGCTGGCGCTCTTCCGTGCCTGCCAGGCGCTGGCCATCCTGCGCGGCCGGGATCACGTGCTCCCCGACGATGTCCAGCACCTCGCCGGGCCGGTCCTCGGCCACCGCATCGTCTCCGCGTCGCAGGCTCGCCTGCGGGGACAGGGCGCACAGGACGTGCTGAGCCGGGTGCTGGCCGCGGTGCCGGTGCCCGCCGAGCCCCTGAGTGCCGCAGCGGAGGGAGGCGCCTCCTAGTGGAGCAATCCCCGCCCCAGCACTTCGGTCCGGCGCTCTGGGCACTGGCTGGCCTGCTGCTGCTCACGCTGATCTTCCGCAGCGGCATCCTGCTGCTGGTCGCCCTGCTGGTGGGGACAACGATCCTCGCCGCCTACCTCTGGGGCCGCTACAGCCTGAACCGGCTGGAGTACCGGCGCGCTTTTGACCGACCCCGCTGCTTTGTTGGCGAGGAAGTGGCACTGACGGTTGTCGTGACCAACCGCAAGCTGCTGCCGGTCACCTATCTGACGGTGAGTGACACAGTGCCCGATGAGCTTGTGATCGAGTCACAGCGGCTGCAGTTTTCCCGCAAGGGGAAGGGGCTGCTGGAGCTGGCCTTCGGCCTGAGCTGGTATGAGATGGTGGTGCGCCGCTACCGCGTGACGCCGGTGCGGCGCGGCTTCTACCAGCTGGGACCGGCCACGCTGGTAGCCGGTGATCCGTTCGGCTACGTCAAGCAGTATCAGGAACTGCCCGACCCGGAGACGCTGATCGTCTACCCGCGGGTGGTGCCCCTGGACCGGCTCGGCATCCCCACGCGGCGCCCGTTCGGGGACCTGAAGTCGCGCAATCGCCTGTTCGAGGACCCGATGCGCTTTGCCGGGGTTCGTGAATACCAGCCGGGTGATCCGCTCAGCCGGGTCCACTGGAAGGCATCTGCGGGCTCCGGCCGGCTTCAGGTCAAGCTGCTCGATCCCAGCACCAACCTCGGCCTGGCGGTCTTCCTGAACAACTGGGCCTACGACCGCTTCTGGGAGGGCAGCATGGAGCAGTCGCTGGAGACGGGCTGCATGCTGGCGGCAAGCATTGTCAACTGGGCGGGCGATGAAGGGCTGTCGGTCGGGCTCTACGCCAACGGGCTGACGGCCGGGTGGGGTATGGACCTGCGCCTGCCCACCGCCCGCGGGCCACACGTGCTGCCTCAGGCGCTGGAAGGGCTGGCCCGGTTGGGCAATCCCTCCCGCACGGCCATAGCGGCCCTGCTGGCCGATGAAGCCCCGCGTGTCGGCTATGGCACCAGCGTGGTGGTGATCACCAGCCACCTCAACGAGGAGCTGGCGGGGGCAATGCTGAAGGTGCACCGTTCCGGCCGCCCTGTCACGCTGGTGCTGACCGGCACAGCCGAGATCGATCTGCCACGGCTGCCGGGTATTCAGGTCTACGAGGTACCCGGGGAGGAGGCGCTCCATGCTGCCGTTCTTGCGTAACGGAAATCGGCTCTACCCGTGGCTGCTCTCCGCCCTGGCCGAGACGGCGGTGGCGATCCCCTGGCTGATCCTGAGCTATAGCATTCAGAATGAGCGGCGCTGGCCCGAGGCCTTGCCCGGCGTCTGGCTGCTCCTGCTCGCCTACCTGGCCGCGGGGCTGTGGGAAGCGGGCGCCCCGGCAGGGGAGGCGAATGACGGTGATGCCGCTAATGGTCGGTCGGCGCGCAGGCGGCTGGTGGCCATGGCGGTTGGTCTGGCCGGCATCTACGCCATCGCGTATGCGCTCATGCCCCAGGACTTCCGGGCCGGGTCCATGCTCAGGCCGAACCTGGCGCTGTGCGTGCTGCCGGTGGCGGGCTACCTCTGGTACCAGGGCGCCCGCAGCGGCAGCGACGGTATTTACTATGCCCGTGTGTTCCAGCGCTTCACCTGGCAAGGCGTGGCGATGACCGCCGGCATTGTCATGCTGTTCATCGTCCACAGCGCCGGGGAGCCGCGGGTTCAGGTGCTGCTGGCTTGGAGCGTTCCGCTGTTGTTTGCCGCCGGCCTCGCACTGCTGGTGGTGACCAGGGAGCGCGAACTGCGGGCGACGCAGGCCCGACGCGGCGATGGGCAGAGCGCTGGCGGGGGCAGTTCACCCGTTACCAGCGGCATGGTCCTGGTCCTCCTGGGCCTCACGCTCGCTGCCTCGTCGCTGCTGTCGATGGAGCGGCTGGCGCGCATCGGTGCCGCCATCTGGAGCGTCATCGACAGGCCGCTCTCCTGGCTGGTCGATGTGGCGATGCTGATCGTCTACCGTTGGACTCAGTTGATCTGGCTGATCGTCACGCCGTTCATCGCGTGGCTTAGCCGGCGCTCACGGCCCAAGCCACAGCAGCCGGCGGAGGCGGATGTCGGCAACCTGACGGATCAGCTGCGACAGATGGCGGGGCCGGATGGTGCGCGGAACATCATGCCCTATCTCAAGGCCGCTTTGCTGATCGGGCTGCTGATCCTGCTTGTCGTCGGACTTTACCAGCTGAACCGCCGGAGCCGTCGGGGTGCGGGGGCGGAGGAGGAGCGGATCAGCCTGGGGTTCTGGGCGAGCCTGCTGGCCGATCTGCGGGGCCTGTTCGCCCGGACAACCGCAGCGATGGCTGTGGCCGCCGCCCCGGCCGGGGAGATGCTCGACCCCCGCGACCCCCGGTCGCTCTACCGCAAGCTCCAGGCCTGGGGCGCCGCACTTGGCCGGCCCCGGCGCCCTGGCGAAACCCCGACCACCTACCGGGAGGTGCTGGGCGAGCAGCAGCCGGGTAGTGCGCCGTCCGTGGCGGCCATTACCGCATTGTACAACCAGGCCCGGTACGGTGCGACCCCGCCGCCAGCGGAGGCGGTGGCGCAGGCCGCCCGGGCGGTTGCCGATCTGGAGGCCCCCATCGCCAGGCCGGTCGGGCATAGAGACTGACCGCTGGATCGTCCGCACCAAAACGATTTTCGGGGTGCGGAAAATCCAGCGGTCAGCGGACCCGATACCAAACCGGGTCCCAGGCGGCTCATGTACGCTGTTTACACCCCGAAGCCAGGATAAGCGGCGATGCCGGGTCCACCGACGGAAGTCGGTAATGCGGAGGGAACGGTCGCAACCGTGGTCACAGGTACTGCATATTCGTACACCCGATAGACCGTGGCGTTAGCCGCAGGGTATGAAGCGGCGCCCGGAGCGATGAAAAGGTCGTTCGCGCCTGCCTGCGCACCGATAAACGGCGAAGCCGCAGGAAGGGGTTTCCCAAAACCACCGTATTCCATTCGATTACACCTCCGCCGTCACCATATGCGAGCCGCCGGGTATCGGTCCTTCCCAATAGCCGGTGGTCGCATTATAATGAATTCGCAGGGGGTCGCGGTATTTCCATGCCCATGAGGAATCGGAGGGGGTTTGCCGTGCTACTCCAACACCTGATCACCTTCTGCCGCGTTGTGGAGGAAGGTTCGTTCACCCGGGCAGCGCAGGTGCAGAACATGACGCAGCCATCCGTCACGAAACAGATCGGCGCACTGGAAGACCATCTCCGGATCCAGCTCTTCACACGCCAGGGCAAGCAGGTCCACCTGACCCCCGGCGGCGATCTCGTCTATGCATACGCCCGGCAGATCCATCATCTGATCGATGACTGCGAGGCCGCGGTCCAGGAGTTGCGCTCACCCGGCAGCGGGCATCTCACGGTGGGCTGCGTCCACACAATCGGCCTGTTCACCCTGCCCGACATGCTGGCAGAGTATGCCCGGGAGTATCCCCGGGTCAAGATCAACGTCAAGACCGGCAACAACATCGAGACGGTCACCCTGCTCCTCCACGGGGAGGTGGACCTGGGAATTATCACGACCCCGCAGGTGCATGAGCGCCTGGAGTCGTGGCCGCTCTTTCAGGACCCGCTCCTGGTGGTTGCCGGCGCTGAGTTTGCTGAGAACCTGTCCAACCCGCTGAGCGTGGCCGAGTTGGCGCGCCAGCCGATGATCGCTTATGTGCGGGGCGCCAAGTTCCGCATGACCACCGACATGCTGCTCGAGCAGGTCGGCATCAGCCCGAATGTGGTGATGGAATTCGATAACCACGAGGCGATCAAAACCATGGTACGCCTCGGTTTCGGGGTGGCGCTGGAACCGGCGTCGACGGTGCAGAAGGACCTGGCCTCAGGCGAGCTGGTCGCGCTTACCGTGCCGGATCTGCCGGACAGCAGCCGTACCACGTCGCTAATTCTCCGGCGTGACGAGATTCGGCCGGCGGCGGTGGCGGCGTTCATTCACATGCTGGATCAGCGCGTGGCCCGCTGACTGACGATTGGCGAAATGACGTTTTCCTGCTATACTGGTAGCGGTTGGCTTGTGGGGGGCTGCAATAGGCTCCGCACGCAGGCGACCGAATCTGACCGGGAGCGTGAGCGTGCGAATGACCAAGACCCTGTACGTTGGCAACCTGCCGTGGGCCGTCACGGAGGAAGACCTGGTTCGCGCCTTTTCACAGTACGCGCAGGTCACTTCTGCCCGCGTGGTGACAGACCGGGAGACCGGCAAGTCCCGCGGGTTTGGCTTCGTTGAGGTGGGCGAGGAGCAGGCGCCTGCTGTGGTTGAGGCGCTGAACGGCGCCGAGTGGGGCGGACGGGCGCTCACCGTCAATGAGGCGCAGCCGAGGCCCGAGCGCCGCGGCCCACGCCGGTAAACGCTAACGTGCCCGTGACATGGTCACGGGCTTTATTCTTGGCTTTTGTGTACCGAAGCCCCCGTGACGGTCATGACGTCAGCCGCACCGTTTCCGTCAAGCGTTGTGGACTGAAACATGGAAACGGTGGGGCTTGACGAGGCGACGGGGGCTGACGTGACTACTCGCATCACGCTGGCTTCAGTTGAAAGTATGGCAAGCGCCAGCCGACCGGGGCCGGCGGCGGCTCGCCCACGCCCCTCCGTCCCTTATTTTCCTTGAACCCAGCGTTCCAGGAGTGCCTGGCCGGCGGCCACGGCGAAGATCAGGATGATGGGTCTGGCCAGGGTGGGAAAGTGCCCATGCAGCAGCACCAGCAGGGCAGAGGCCCAGATTCCACAGCACCAATAACAGGTGACCAGGTCATGCACGAAGGGGAAATTTTCCCACAACTTCCGGAATGGCTCCATAATGTCATCCGAGACGATCAGGTGTGTCAGCCGGAAGCTCGCGAGCATCAGCAGCAGCAGGTCGAACCAGTACATGCGGCGACACCTCCCCCGGGCCCGGGCTGGCTATCATCAGCATACGGGTGGGACGGCCATTTCGGACACAGACCGGGGGGCTGACGCCGGACCCGGCTTGGCCCGCAAACCTGCGCTGCTGTAGGATGCCGCATCCGTTTCCCGGTCGCCATTGGGTAAAAAAAAGGTTGCATTTTCCCGTCAAACACCGTACGCTAAAGATGGTAAGCTGTTAGGAGAGCGGTCCCGCTGGTTTGCCTGAGTTTAGGGTGAGTCTCGCGGATCCTCCCAACTGCGATCCAAAATTGATTGATGATGGGAGAACGAGAGACATGACGAAGACTCTTTACTTTGGCAACCTGCCCTGGGCCGTCACGCCGGAGGACCTGACCAACGCTGTTACCCAGCACTGCGAAGTGCTGAGCGCCCGCATCGCCACCGATCGCGAGACTGGCCGCAGCCGTGGTTTCGGTTTCGTAGAAGTGCCGGCCGACAAGGCTGAGGCCGTGATTGCCGCCCTCAATGAGGCCGAGTGGGGTGGTCGTCAGCTCACCGTTAACGAGGCGCAACCCCGTCCGGAGCGGACCGAGCGCACCGAGCGGAGCGGTGGCTTCCGCCGCTAATCCAACGCACATAGCGAACTAGCAAGACACCCGTCGATCATTCGCCGGGTGTCTTTTATTGCTTTATTCAAGTTGCAGGGCAATGCGCTTGGCGACCGCTGCCGCCTGCCCGGCGGAGCCGATCAGGCTCTGCGATTCCGGGGGCGTGCAGATGTCGCCGGCACCGTACACGCTCGGCACCGAACTCTCGCCGGCGGCGCTGGTCACCAGGTAGCCCTCGTCGGTGAGCGCAGCCTGGCCCTGCACCAGCTGCGTATTCGGCACGTTGCCGATGTAGGTGCAGACGGCGTCGACGGGGAGCTGGCGCTCGGCGCCGGCCTGCATGAGGTCCACGGTCGCCTCGCTGCCTCGGATCGTGAACGATCGGACCTGGCTGTCCAACAGCAATGATACGTTCTGCTCAGCACGGAGCGGTCGCTCGAAGCGCTCCCGGGCACGCAGCTCGGGTCGCCGGTGCACCAGAATTACCGCCCCGGCCCCGGCCCTCGCAAGCATGAGCGCATTCTCGGCTGCCCGGTCCCCGCCGCCGATCACTGCCACCCGTTTGCCTTTGAACCAGCCCGGCTCGGCAGACGGACGGCGGACCAGACCGTGCCGGAAGAGGTCGTCCTCGCCAGGCACGCCTAATCTGCGGGGCGACAGCCCGGTCGCCAAGACGAGCGCCCGACCGGTGACTGCGCCGCCGTCCGTAACGCAGGTGCGGCTGGCCGCAGCGACGCGGATGACACGGCGCTCCAGCCAGAGTTCGGCGCCGATCGCCCGCGCCTGCTGCTCCAGGACTGCAGCCAGCGCCGGGCCGGTAGTCGCAACGACACCGGGGTAGTCCGTGAGCGGCATGGGCAGTGCCAGCAGCTCGCCGCCTGCCTTGTTCCCCGCCTCGAGCACGGCCACGGAGAGCCCGAGACGGCGCGCCCAGATCGCTACGCTCAGCCCGGCGATGCCCGCCCCGACTACAATCACGTCCCGGTCCACGTGCATCCCCCTTTGCATACTGGGTCCCTCTCTTTCGAACTATGAATAGCCTGTGGGCTCGTGTCAATAGGTAGAGAGGGCGCATTAATATGGCCAGGCCATATAAAATCCCCACCTCTAAAAGATAGGGTCAAAAGCGTATCTGAGATAGGGCTTGTCGATCACAAGGGTGAGAGGTATACTACTACGGTCCACCTCTCGCGGTCTTTCTATCTCACATAACGGGGTGAGTGCTTGCAGTACCCGCTCTCTCCGGACGTCAAGCCGGAGTTCTGTACCACGGGCAGCTTTATGCGACTTCCCGCAGCGCGGGAGGGCGCCAGGGTCGCGATCCTCGGCATGCCCTTCGACACCGCTGCCTCCTATCGTGTCGGGGCCCGCTTTGGCCCCCAGGCGATCCGGCAGGCCTCCATGCTGCTCTTCCCATACAACCCCGTCCAGCGTGTGCGCCCCTTTGAAGAGACCAAGGGCATCGACATCGGCGACCTATCCGTCATCCCTCAGAATATTCATCGAAGCTATGAGATCATGGGCAACGCGGTGGAAGAGCTGATGCGAAAGGCCATCGTACCGATCGGCCTGGGCGGCGACCACTCGATCACCCTCGCCAGCCTGCGTGCCGCTGCGAAGGTGTATGGGCCGGTCGCACTGGTCCATTTCGACAGCCACACTGACACCTGGGACACTTACTATGGTGAGAAGTACTGGCATGGCTCGCCCTTCATCCGGGCGTATGAAGAAGGGCTGCTGGCGGACGGCAAGGTGTTCCAGCTCGGCATCCGCGGCACCCTGAATGACCCCGGCGACATTGAGGCCAGCGAGGAACTCGGCTACCATGTCATCACCACCCGTGACCTGCGAAAGACCGGCATGGAAGAGGTAGTCGCCCGGGTCAAAGAGACGGTGGGCGATACCCCCTGTTTTCTCACCTTTGACATCGACTTCGTTGACCCCGCCTTCGCACCCGGTACCGGAACGCCCGAGGTGGGCGGCTACTCCAGCAGCGAGACGCTGGAGATCATCCGCAGCCTGGGCGGCCTGAACTACATCGGGTTTGACATGGTTGAGGTGCTTCCGAACTACGACCCGGCCCAGGTGACGGCCCTGCTGGCCGCAACCCTGGTACACGAGTTCGCCAGCCACGTCGCTTGCAACTTGCGGGACAAGGCGCAGGTCGGCTCGGGCAAAATCACAGCACACAGGTAAGTAAGGGCAGCGCTCAAGGGGCGCTGCTCTTTTTGTTTTCCCATCCGGGGGTGTGGTATACTATCCAAAGCAACTTGGAATTCCATGCCCATTGGGGGATTATCAAATGAGCCGCGATGATGAAACGCATGATCAGGAGCAGGATCTGAACGCCGTCCTGGACCGTGTCGAGCAGATGCTGAAGGAGGGCACGCTCACCGAGCTGCCCGTGGCCACTGGAACAAAGCCCGCCTCTGGTTCGGAAGTTGTCCGTCTTGCCAACGAGCAGGAGGCGATGGGCGGTTTTGAGCATATGAGCGCCGACCCGGAAAAGGTCGGCAAGATGCAGATCGATTCCGAAGCTGCGCAGCGTATCCATGGCAAGCCCCACCCGAGGGTGCACGTCGAGACCTACGGCTGCCAGATGAACGAGCATGACACCGAGATCATGCACGGCATTCTGGCGCAGATGGGCTATGCGCGCGCCGGCGGCCCTGAGGATGCCGACGTGCTCCTCTTCAACACCTGTGCGGTGCGGGAGAGCGCGGTCGAGCACGCCTTCGGGCGCATCGGTCAGCTGAAGCCCCTGAAGTACACCAACCCTGACCTGGTGATCGGCGTCTGTGGCTGCGTGCCGCAGGTCGATGGCCAGGTAGACCGCATGAAGCGGCTCTTCCCGTACGTGGACCTGATCTTCGGCACCCACAACATCCATCATCTGCCGCAGCTGATCGAGCGGGCCCGCGGTGAGCGGGAGACGGTCGTGGACGTGTGGGAGGCGATGGGCGAGGATTTCCCGGACATCCTCCCGTCTACCCGCCAGGGCGATATGAAGGCCTGGGTCACGATCATGTACGGCTGCGACAAGCACTGCACCTACTGTATTGTCCCGACCACGCGGGGGGCGGAGCGGAGCCGTCCGGCCGAGGTGCTCCTTCAGGAAGTGCAGGAGCTGGGTGCGCAGGGGTTCAAGGAGATCACCCTGCTCGGCCAGAACGTCAATGCCTACGGCAAGGACCTGTATGGCCGTCATGGCGACACGTTCGACTTCGGCGACCTGCTGCTGATGCTGGACCAGAATACCCCCGGCATCGAACGGATCCGCTACACGACCAACCACCCGAAGGACTTCAGCCGCAAGATGGTCGAGCAGATCGCCCAGTGCAAGAAGGTCTGCGAATGGTTCCACCTGCCCGCACAGTCCGGCGCGGACAGTGTGCTGCGCCGCATGAAGCGTTCATACAACCGTAAGCAGTACTTGCAGCTGGTCAGCTGGGTGCGGGAACTGATTCCGAACGCGATCATCACCACCGACATCATCGTCGGATTCCCGGGGGAGACGGAGGCGGAGTTCCAGGAGACCCTCTCGCTCATGGAGGAGGTCCGTTACGACGCCGCCTTCATGTTCATGTACTCCGAGCGGGCGGGCACGCCGGCGGCTGACATGGAGGACCGGCTCTCCGTCGCGGAGAAGAAGGAGCGCCTCCAGCGGCTGATCGCGGTGCAGAACCGCATTGGCAAGGAGCAGAACGAGACCCGGGTGGGCGCCGTTGAACCGGTCCTCGTGGAGGGGCTCGACAAGGGCAAGCCGGACGTCGTGTTCGGCCGGACC
>JAQBPS010000503.1 GCA_028287415.1 Bacillota bacterium
CCGGCTGCTGCCTAACACGGTGTCGCTGCATTCCCCCAGCCCCTGAATGTCCTGTGCGGTGCTGCGCACGCCGTTTGCAATTCCCTGGAGCGCCTGCCCCACACCAGCCGCCAGGCTGCTGCTCTCGCGGGCCTCAGCCCGGCCCTCCTGCATCGCCTTTGCGACAGCCGTCGTCCGGCGCTCCACGCTCTGGATGCGCTGGGCGATCTCCCCGGCAGAGCGGGCGGACCGCTCGGCCAGCTTGCGCACCTCATCAGCCACAACCGCGAAGCCGCGGCCGCTGTCACCGGCACGGGCCGCCTCGATGGCAGCATTGAGCGCCAGCAGGTTGGTCTGGTCGGCGATCTCCGTGATCAATTCCACAGCCTGACTGATCTGCCGGGATTCCACCTCCAGCGCCTGGACCATCTCGGCGGAGCTTTCTACCCGACCCTGGAGCCGCTCCATGCTGGCAACCGCCTTGGTGACAATGGTGATGCCGGTCTCGGCAGAGTCGTGGGCCGCCTGCGATGCCGCCGCCAGGCTCTCCACCTTGGCGGCCATCTCCTTGACCGCGTCGCCGGCCTCCGCAGAGCGGCGGGTGGTCTCGGCGACATGCATCGCCTGGTCCTGCGCGCCCCGGGTGACCTGTGCGATCGCTTCCCGCATCTGATCCATGATGCGGGCGGTCTCCTGCACACTGGCATTCTGGCCGCCGGCGCCCGCCGCCACCTGCTGAATCGCTTCGGCGAGCTGGCCCGCCGCCCGGCTGACCTCCTCGGCGTTGGTCAGCATCGACTCGGCGGCCTGATCGACCGCACCCGTGGACTCACCGACCTCAGCCAGCAGGCTCCGCATGCTGCGGGCCATCTGGGCGATGCTGTTGTGGAGCCGGCCGATCTCGTCCTTGCGGGTCGTGTCCGCCGGCACCTGCTGAAGGTTGCCTGCGCCGATCTCCCCCGCCAGACCGATCAGCTGCTTGACCGGACCCAGGATGGAGCGCCGGATCAGGGTGCTCAGCACAATCAACAGCACGGCGGCCGCACCAAGGGCGCCCAGGTTGATCTGGAGCGAGGAACGCTCGCTCTGAGCCAGCGCGGCCTCTGTCTGGGCCGCCTCGTCACGGGAAATAACGTTGATGCCGACCATAAACGTTTCCATCAGCTGGAGGCTGTTGTCAACGTCAAGCAACCCCACCAGGGAGATGGCCTTGACGCCACCCGTATCGTACTGCTTCCAGATCTCCTCTCGCTTCTGCTGATACGCGGCGCGGTGCTCCTTGAAGGAGACCAGGACCCGGGCCTTCTCACCGCTGAAGCCAGCGTTCTCAAGTGCCGTCAGTGCAGTGTCCAGCTTCGCCTCCTGGTTCACCATCTCAGCCGCGGTGCTCCCGGCGTTGCTGAGCCCTGACTGGGTCTGAAGGGAGAGGTACCCCACCCGCATGGCGGCGGTAGCTGCCCGGATGTCGCCGATGGCCTCGGCCGGCTTCAGCTCATGTTCCACGATCGCTCGGGCTTGCCCGCTCGTTGTCCGCGCAGTAAAAATGCCGCCGTAGCCCAAAATGCCGATCATCAGCAGGGCGATGCCTGTAAGCAGGGAGAGCTTGGTACCGAGCTTGGCGTTGTGCAGCAGACGCAACGGAATTCCCCTCCAGCGTGGCGTTGGAAACCTCTGAAGTAACAGGATCGTTACACAACCTATACTCTTCTATGACAATGCGAAAAGTCCTTGTGACGAAATAAGTTGGCTTCTCTTTCTCGCCAGATAAAATAACGAACCCCCGGGCGCCAGCCCGGGGGTTCGTTTCCAATCTACCGCTTATTGAACTTGGCCTGGAGCGCCTGGAGTTGCTCCGCCATGCTCGACGCCGCTTTGGGCGGCTCTGGCTTGCGTGGCGCAGCGGGGCCTCCGGGGACTGCGGGCCGCGGACCGGACGGTCTGGGACCAGGGAGCCCTGCCGGCCGTGGTCCTCCCGCCGCCCCGCTCTGCTGCGCCGGAGCGGGCCGTTCCTCCCGCGCCGGGGCCTCCCCCAGCTTCATCGTCAGGCCGATTCGCTGCCGCTTCAGGTCGACCTCCATCACCCGGACGTTGACCACATCGCCCACCGCAACGGCCTCGCTCGGGTGCTTCACATACTTGTGGCTGAGCTGCGAGACGTGGACGAGCCCGTCCTCATGCACGCCAATATCGACAAAGGCGCCGAAGTCGACAACGTTGCGCACCGTGCCCTGGAGCTCCATACCGACCTGGAGGTCCTCCATCTTCAGCACTTCTGTATGGAGGATCGGCTTCGGCAGTTCGTCACGCGGGTCCCGGCCCGGCCGGCCCAACGCATCGATGATGTCCCGCACCGTCGGCACGCCGGCGCCCAGTTCAGCCGCCACCCGCTCCGGGCTCAACGCCTTCAGTGCGTCCCGCAGCCCCGCAGCCCCCTGGCCCACCAGCTGTTCACGCGTGGCGCCAACCGCCTTCAGCATCGCCTCCGCCACCTGGTACGACTCCGGGTGCACAGCCGTGCTGTCCAGCGGCTCGGCCCCCTGCGACACCCGGAGGAAGCCCGCACACTGCTCAAACGCCTTGGGGCCTAGCCCCGCCACCTTGAGCAGCTCCTTGCGGCTCTTGAATTTGCCATGCTGCTCCCGAAAATCCACTACCGCCCGGGCCACCGCCGCCTTGATGCCCGCGACATGCTGGAGTAAGGCCGGCGATGCCGTATTCAGGTCGACGCCGACCGCGTTGACAACGCTCTCGATGACGGTGCCCAACTGCTCCGTCAGCTTCTTCTGGTCGACATCATGCTGGTACTGCCCCACCCCGATCGACTTCGGGTCGATCTTGACCAGTTCGGCCAGCGGGTCCTGCGCCCGTCGGGCGATGGAGACGGCGCTCCGCTGCGTCACGTCGAAGTCGGGGAACTCCTCGTTCGCCAGCTTCGATGCGGAGTAGACGGAGGCACCCGCCTCGCTGACGATCACATAGGCCGTCGGATGGCTGCAGCGGGGGATAATCCCGGCCACCACCTGCTCGGTCTCCCGCGAGGCCGTGCCGTTGCCGATCGCCATCAGGTCGACCTTGTACTTCTCCACCAGCTGGATGAGCACTTCCTCACCCTGGACCCGCTGCTTATCCCCCAGGGTGATGTAGACCACGCTGGTGTCGAGCACCTTGCCCGTATCGTCGACCACGGCCAGCTTGCAGCCCGTGCGGAAGCCGGGGTCAACGCCCATGACGGTCATGCCCTTGATCGGGGGCTGGAGCAGCAGGTTGCGCAGGTTGACGGCGAACAGCGAGATCGCCCGCTCCTCGGCGATCTCGGTCAGCGCGCCCCGCACCTCGGTCTCCGTGCCGGGGCCGATCAGCCGCTTATAGGCGTCAGCGATCGCCTCCCGCACCTGGTCCGCCCAGGGCGACTGCGGGCCGGTCACATAGCGCCGCTCAATCCGGCTGATGATCTCCGGCACCGGCGCCGCCACGGCCACCTTCAGGCAATCCAGCCGCTCCCCCCGGTTGAGTGCGAGGAGCCGGTGCGGCGGCAGCGTGCGCAGCGGTTCCTTGAACTCGGCATACATCTCAAACTCCTGGGCCTTGTCGGGGGCGCCCTTCTCGGAGGCTACCGACTCGATCACGCCCTGAGCGCTGGTCAGCTCACGCGTCACCCGGCGTACGTCGGGGTCATCCGACACAGTCTCCGCAATGATGTCGCGAGCGCCGGCGAGCGCCTCCTCCGCGGAAGTGACGCCCTTTTCCGCATCAACAAACGCCTCTGCCACCGCAAGGGGACTCTCCGCGGTTGCGGCCTGCGCCAGCATCTGCTCGGCGAGCGGCTCCAGCCCCTTCTCCCGGGCGATCATTGCCCGGGTGCGCCGCTTGGGGCGATAGGGGCGGTAGAGGTCCTCCACCTCCTGGAGCTTGCCGGCGGTCCGTATTGCCTGCTCCAGTTCCGGGGTCAGCTTGCCCTGCTCGCCGATTACCCGCAGTACCTTCTCCTTCTCTGCCTCGAGGTTGCGCAGGTAGGTCAGGCGCTCCTGCAGGTCGCGAATCTGGTTCTCGTCCATCTCGCCGGTCGCTTCCTTCCGGTACCGGGCGATGAACGGGACGGTATTGCCCTCGTCGAGCATCGCCACGCAGCTCTGCACCTGCGGCGGCCGGAGGTTTAACTCCCGGGCGACCTGCGCAAGAATCTGTTCCTGACTCATGAGCTTCCCCTTCCTGAAAAAAGCGCCGCTCTCCCTGTCCGAAGAGCGGCGGATGTGTCCCTGTAATTTCAGCCCCGGTCCTGAACTTTCCTGCCCCTACTGGTTGATGTCGGCGTCGATCTCCATCGGCACCCGGATCCGGGCCATGTCCTGCCAGAGGATGTCGTTCCAGAGCATCACCGTAAGCAGCGGCGGGTGCTCATCCCACTGGTAGACGAAGCGGAGCCCGTCCTCATCAAGCAGCGAGGGATAGGCAAAGGGGCCGATCTCGTACAATTTGTCGAGTACCTTCTCGGCGAGCGTCCGGGCCTTCTGCTGATCAAACTTGCTCGTGCCGCCGGACTCGATGACCCCGATGGTCAGGTCAGCGAGGAAATGCTCCTTCACGTCCGCTGCCGCCACGTATCCCTAGCCCCCCTGTACTTGATAACGCTCCAGGCCGGCGCCAGTCCACGTATACATGTACGGGCTGACCGGGAACTCGGCGGACTGATGCTCTGCCCGCACCTTGCGGGCGACCACCTGCACCAGTTCCTGGTCATCGTCCCCGAGTGCGACGAGCCAGTTGCGGTGCGGCACACCAATTACCAGCTGGCCCTGTACCCCCTCCGCAAGCTCCTCCAGCCACTTCGGCAGGAGGATCCGGGCTGCGTCGTAACCGTCCTCCACATGCCAGATGTACATGGGGCGCCCACCCTGAGGCGTGTCCAGCTTGTTGATGCGGAGCCCTTCCGTCCGCCGTTCCAGATTGCGGATCGCCGTGATGTGGACCGTGGTTTGGCTGATACCCCAGTCCCTCAGGTCCTGGAATTGCAAGTAGCGGATCTTGTCGTCCGCCTCTTCGATCCCATAAATGACGAACAGCCCCTCAGCAATCGGGGCGTTCAGAATTTGCCCCTGGCCCTTCTCCTGGATCTGGACCGGATCCATCAACATTGGATAGAGTTGCTCGCGATGGTCGGCAAACTCCTTCTCCATGAGCTTCTCCATGCTAATCCCCCCGGAATCAGATGAGTCATATTCCGTAACCTGAGCCGTACATTATGTTTAGGCGACCTATGATCGGTCGATCATCTTGAGACCAACCATAAGAGGTGTCGGCCTTGAGCGCACGTGAGACGATCAACCTGTACGCCACGTTGGGCGACATGAAAGATGTGGCCTGCAAGAATGCCCTCGCCATCGCTGCTCTGACCGAGCTGCTGATCGCCAAGGGGCTGATCACCCGCGATGAGATCACCGCTGCGCTCCGGCGGCTGGACGCCGCGGGCCAGTAGAGTGTACCAATCCCAGGAAAGCCCGTCAAGTAAGGCGGCGCGGCCGCAAAATCACAGGGGCCGGGGATTTCTCCCCGGCCCTTGGCCATAGTCGCTAATGGAGGTCGTACCTGGCACCCGCCCGGATCATCTTCATTGCGGCCTGCATCAGGGCCTGGTCTGCGGCCGCCGACAACTTGATGGCGTCAGCCTTCTGCGCGTCGGATGCAGTCAGATCGCCCTTTGCGGCGAGGTCAAAGGCCTGGCCGAGCGCAACGTAGGCCTTTTCCGAGGCGTCCAGCGCGAGCTTCAGCGCCGTCTGTGCATCCGCGAAGTCGGCGGGCGGCTTCAGGCCGGCGAGAGCGGTGCGCTGCTGAACGAAGCAGGCCGAAGCCTTGGCCGAAGCGTCACGCCCGGCAGCAAAACTCTTGTCGGCCCAGTGGCCGTTCACATCAGACGCTGCCATCATGCAGGAATCCATGGGTACCTGCTTCTGCAGCAGGTCCCAATAAGTCTGGGCCGCCTGCTTTTGCTCTGCCGTGAAGGTCGGAGCGCTGAAGTCCGGGAACTTGATGGGCTCCGACACGGGCCTGCTGCGCAACTCGGCTTTCAGTGCGATCTTCGGAGAGGGTGCCGTCGCATCGTCACTGAGCGCAACACCCATGGCGATGTCGATCGTGTTCTTGTGCACAAACTGCGTATCGGGGTTGACCCAGTACTGCACAAGGAAGCGGTCAACCTCAATCTTGAAGCTGGGCTTCGACTGTCCCGGCGGGAGCGGCAAGCTGGCGAACAGCTTGTCAAGCAAGGCACCAAAGTTGACCTTGGACAGGTCCACATTGAGCCGAACCGCTTTCACGCCATCAATCTCTTCCTCGCCGGCGATCGAAATCACCGCATCTTTGAGCAGGTCCGCCCCGAGCTTTGCGAGATCGAGATCACCAAAGGGCTTCTGGGCCATGAGCGTCGTCAGATCGGGGACACCCGGGACGCCGCCCGGGCCCCCTGCCGCCGTCCACTGCTCGCTGATGGGATCCTGCATGTAGAGCTTGCCATCCTTCATGGCCATCTGCATGGTGATGGAGTCCTGGACCGGTCCCATGGAGGCCGGAAGCTGCATGGTCATGGCGATCAGCGTGTCCTTGCCGTAGACCTGCATGTCCATATGCATGGGGATGTCCACGTTGACATCGTCGCCCTTCACGCCGGCCGGGCTCTTCATCGCCAGGTGCATCTGGAGGTCCATGGTCATCTTCTGGTCGACCGGCTTTTGCTGGCTGATGAGCTTGAGGAGGAATGCCTTGCCGGAGGTGACTCCAACCGTTCGCTGGTTCTGATCCCAGGTGACACGGGCGCCCAGGCGCTCCGCCACAAACCGGACCGGCACGAAGGTGCGGTTCCCCAGCTGCTTGGGCGCCACGTCAAGGGTGGCTTCCGTGCCGTTGACAACCACCTTGCGGGAGTCAACCCAGAGGAGGATCGTGCTCTCGCCCTTGGTCAGGGTGACCTTCTGCTGACGCTCGTCCCAGCCGACCGTAAAACCGAGGCGCTCCGCCAGCGCTCGCACCGGCACGAGCGTCTGCCCCTCCGCGATGAACGGGCTGGCGTCAAACTGAACCTCCTGCTCATCGAACAGGACCCGGACAGCGGGGGCCGCAGATGCTGCAGACCCCGTTGCCGCCATGGCGGCAAGGAGCACCAGGGAGAGAAACACACCTGCAAAACGACGCACCAGGAAACACCTCCACACATAACCAGGTCATAAGCGCTCAGTAATCATAACACCCGGGAAATCGGGCGACAAGTCCCACTTGTTAAACAAAAATTAATCGTCGCAGGGTGACGACCAAGTGAAGGAGGGCCAGGGAAGTTTTCCCCGGCCCTCGCTGGCGTGGCGTTATTTGAACCCGTACCTGGCCGCAGCTTGCATCAGCTGCATCACGGCTTGCATGAGCGTCTTATCAGCCGCGACAGCCTCCGTGGCCGCCTCGGCCTTGATCGCAGCCGATGTGGCAGTGTCACCCCTGGCGGCCAGCGCAAACGCCTCACCGTAGCCGGTGTATGCCGTTGCTGACGCCGTCAGGGCGAGGCTCAGCGCCTTGTGCGCCTCGGCAAAATCGGCGGGCGGCTTCAGGGCAGCGAGGGCCTGTCCGTGCTGCGTGAAGCAGGCGGCTGCCTTGACGGCGGCAGTCTGTCCGGCTGCAAAAGCGCTGTCCTGCCAGTGAGCATCGGCCTCCTTGGCCGCCGTGGCGCAGGGCTCCATCGGCACATTGGTCGTCAGGCCGTCCCAGTAAGTCTGGGCCGCGAGCTTCTGTTCAGCCGTGAAGCCGGGAGCGCTGAAATCCGGGAAGTTGATCGGTTCCGAAACCGGAGTGCCCCGCAGCTCGCCCTTCATCGCGACCTTCGTGTGCAGCCCCTCGACAGGGTCTCCAGTCACCATGCTCAGCGCCATGTCGATCGTCACCTTGTGCACAAACTGCGTCTCCGGGTTGATCCAGTATTGGGCAAGGTAACGATCGATATTAACCGTGAAGCCGGGTTTCCCGCCGTCCGGCGCCACCGGCATGCTGGCGGCCAACTGTGCGAACAATGGGCCGAACTTGACCTTGGACAGGTCCACGTCCAGCCGCACCGCTGTCACGCCGTCGATCACTTCCTGGCCGCCGACTGAGACCACGGCGTCCTGGAGCAGCTCCGTCTGGAGCTTCATCGGATC
>JAQBPS010000515.1 GCA_028287415.1 Bacillota bacterium
CACGCGAACGGCATGCTTTTACAATATGACGCGACGCTCACGCCGACAGCGGCGAAATGGCTCACGATCCTCAGCGCCCTGCTGCTGTTCAGCACCCCTGCCTTTGCGTTCATGTCGGCCTTCTTACTCGGCTTCGCGAAGCGCAAGTTCCAGCTCGGTCCTGTGCTCTGGAAACGGGTCAAGTACCTGCTCTCGCCCTTCGTCTTCTTTGCGGTTGTCTATGCCGCCTGGGGCAGCTACAACTGGGGGTTCCCGTTCGCCCAGCGGCTCGTCTACAACCTGCGCGGCGGCTACCATGGCTACTTCGTGCTAATCGTCATGCAGTTCTACCTGGCCCACGCCGTGCTTGAGCCGATCCTCGCCAGGGTGAAGCCCAAGTACGCGCTGATCACAGCCGGGGTCGTAAACTTCGTCTATCTCATGGGGTTGGAACAGGGCTGGTTCACGCCGCCGGCCATTGGCTTCAACTGGTCCCACCTGTTCCCGGCCTGGCTGTTCTACTACGTCCTGGGGTTCTATGCCGGCCGCTACCGGGAGGCGTTCCAGGCGTTCATGCAGACCCGGCTGAACTGGGCGGTGGGCCTGGCGGGGGGCGCCGGCCTGGTGCTGCTGTACCGTGTGCTGTCCGGCGCCATGCCGGACCTCAGTTCTCAGCGCTTCGACGTGCTCGTCTATGCCACCGGGGTGATCTGCGTGCTCTTCGGCCTTGCCGGCAAGCTCCGGCGGGTACCGGCCATCATCAATACGATCAGTCGCTATTCTTTCGGGGTTTATCTCCTGCACTGGTTCTTGATTGAGCTCTTGTGGCGGCTGGCCGGCGAGCGCATCGCCAGCGCCGGTTTGCCCGGCCTCCTCGTCCTGTGGGCGGCCAGTGTGGCCTGTTCCATGGCCCTGACCGCCATCCTTGGGGCGCTGAAGATCGGGCCGTTCCTTGTCGGCAAACTGGGCATCAGTGCCCGGGGCGACGCCCCCAAACGAGCGACCCAGACCAGCTCCAGCGAGGTACCCGGCTGAGGCCCGCCGCTCCCAAGCCGCCGAGCATGCATTTGCTCGGCGGCCTATTTGTTCGCGAAAATCGCCGTGATTATCGATTGTTAACAGTTGACAGCACGGATCGTATACACTAAATTATGTTGTAATAGCGAAATCGTTCGGTGCTGTAATGCTTCGCGGAACTGAAATCGCTTACGTGGGAAGGGGGTCAGCGGAGTGTTCCAGTACCTGATCCGGCGGTTGCTCATCGCTTTGCCCGTGCTGCTCGGCATCACCCTGATCAACTTCTACATCGTCAACCTGGCGCCCGGCGATGCGGTCGATCTCATGGTCAATCCGGGACTCACCAAGGTCGATCTTGCCCTCAAGCGAGAACAACTGGGCCTCAACGAGCCGCTCCACGTCCGCTACGTCCACTGGCTCGGCAACGTGGTCAAAGGCGACCTCGGCAACTCCTTCGCCGACCAGCGCCCCGTCAGCCAGCGCATCGGGGAGCGAGTCGGCCCCACCCTTGCACTCGCGTTGACATCGCTGATCCTGGCCTACCTGATCGCCATTCCCATCGGGGTCATATCCGCAACCAAGCAGTATTCCTGGGTCGACTACGGGAGTACGGTGCTGGGGCTGGTCGGCATATCAGTCCCCAGCTTCTTCCTCGCCCTCGGCGCCATCTATTTCTTCTCGCTCAAGCTCAACTGGCTGCCCACCGGCGGTATGATCACCATCGGCGGGGCCGGCTCCGGCACCCTCAGCGACCACCTGCTGCACCTGATCATGCCGGCGGTAGTGCTTGGCCTCAACAGCGCCGGCTCGGTGATGCGCTACACCCGCTCCAGCATGCTGGACGTGCTCAGGCAGGACTACATGCGCACGGCCCGCTCCAAGGGCCTAGCCGAGCGCCTGGTCATCCTCAAGCACGGCCTGCGCAACGCTGCGATCCCGATTGTCACGATCCTCAGCTTCCAGATGACCGGCATTCTCGGTGGTGCGATTATCACAGAGCAGATCTTCCAGTGGCCCGGCATGGGCCGCCTCGTCCTCGAAGCAATCTCACAGCGGGACTACCCGGTGATCATGGGCATTAACCTGCTGACAGCGGTGATGGTGGTCGTCTTCAACCTGCTGACCGATGCGGTCTACGCCGTCGTCGATCCGCGAATTAGTTACACATAAGCCGGCTGGCGATGGGAGGGACCGCAACAAATGGCAGCCGTGACTAAAATGGAGAAGCAGTCGAAACCAAGCGACAATCACTCATACCTAAGCTTCGTGATCCGCCGGTTCCGCCGCCACAAGCTGGCCGTGGCCGGCCTCGTGGTCGTCGTGCTGCTGGTGCTCGTGGCCCTGCTCGCCCCGGTGATCGCGCCCTACAACCCGAACGACATCGGCACAGACTTTCAGGCCTCACCCTCGGCAACCCATCTCCTTGGCACGGATGCCCTGGGCCGGGATGTGGTGAGCCGCCTGATCTACGGGACCCGCATCTCGCTGTCGGTCGGCGTCGTGTCGGTGGGGCTCTACGTATCGATCGGCATCATCCTCGGCGCCGTGGCGGGCTACTATGGCGGCATCGTCGATACGATCATCATGCGGGTTTCCGACATGGTCATGGCGTTCCCGTCGCTGATGCTGATCCTGGTGGTCGTCTCCCTGATCGGCCCTTCGATCTACAACGTGATGCTCGTTCTCGGCCTGTTGGGTTGGCCACAAGTCACCCGCATCGTCCGGGGTGAGTTCCTGAAGCTGCGGGGGCAGGACTTTGTCCAGGCCGGGCGGGCGCTCGGCGCCCCGGACGTTCGGCTGATCTTCCGGCACCTGCTCCCCAACGCCCTCAGCCCGGTGCTGGTGGCCGCCACGTTCGGTACCGCCGTGGCAATTCTTAGCGAGGCCGCCCTCAGCTTCCTCGGCATGGGCGTCCAGCCACCCACCGCATCCTGGGGGAATATGCTGGCAGATGCACAGTCCCTGTCGATTCTGGAGTCGATGCCCTGGCTATGGCTGCCGGCCGGCATCGCGATCTTCTTGTCAGTCCTCTGCATCAACTTTGTAGGCGACGGGCTCCGTGACGCACTCGATCCCCGGCTCAAGCTGTGACCCATACAGGGAGGAAAAAATAACATGAGAACCGCACAGAAGCTCCTGTCGGCAGTCGCCGTGCTGGCGATCCTGACCGGCTGCTCCCCCAGCGCCACCCCGAAGACACCGAACGAGGCCCCCACCCCGGCCACGGCCACGCAGAACCACGATGTCTCAATCGCCATGTGGAGCTCGCCCAACAACTTCAACCCGATCAACACCGACTCCAGCTACGGCTTCTACCCGCTCGGCATGATGTTTGACAGCCTTGTCACCATGACCGACAAGTCCGAGTTCCTACCCCGCCTCGCTGAGAAGTGGGATATTAGCAAGGACTACACGACCTACACCTTCCACCTGAACCCGAAGGCGAAGTGGCATGATGGCAAGCCAGTCACCGCGAAGGACGTCGTCTTCTCGGTCAACAGCATCGCCAACAAGGAGGCCATCACGAACCGGGCCACTTTTATCGGCCAGCTGAAGGGCACTGACGTCAATGGCAAGGCCACGGGGGCGACCGTCGAGGGCATCAAGGCCATCGATGACCAGACGGTGGAGATCACAACCAAGGCGCCGATGGATCCGCTCTCGGTCCTGGAGAAGTTCGGTACGGCAGTGCCCATTCTGCCGGAGCATATCCTCGGTTCCGTGCCGGTGAAGGATTGGGACAAGAACCCCTTCTTCATGGAGCCAAAGGTCGGGTCGGGCCCCTTCAAGTTCGGCAAGTACGTCCAGGGCCAGTATATACAGCTTGTCCGGAACGATGATTACTACCTGGGCAAGCCGAAGCTGGAGAATGTCTACATCCGCATCATGCAGGCCACATCGGCGGTCGCTGCGCTCCAGAAGGGCGAGATCGATATGACGGCGGGCCCCGGCATCGGTGAGGTGCCGATCGCTGACTGGGACAAGGTGCAGAAGCTCGCGAACGTCGATGCGGTCAGCATTCCGAGCAAGGGCTACCAGTACATGGACTTCAACTACACCCGCCCCTACTTCAAGGACCCGAAGGTGCGGCAGGCATTCGTCTACGGCATTAACCGCAAGCTGATTGTGGACAATCTGCTCAAGGGGAACGGCCAGTTCTTCGAGGGGCCGTACACGAGCCTTTACAAGTACCTGGACAAGACGATCAAGGTGCGCGACTACGATGCGAACAAGGCGAAGCAGATGCTGACGGAGGCGGGCTGGGACTTCAACCGGGAACTGAGCCTGCTGGTGCCCCTGGGCAACAAGGTGCGTGAGCAGTCGGCCGACATCATCATGGCGAACCTGCTGCAGATCGGCGTGAAGGTCGAGGTCCAGAAGATGGACTTCCCGACCCTGCAGGCCCGGCGTGGCA